>JAIOIM010000810.1 GCA_019912505.1 Ignavibacteriaceae bacterium | reverse complement strand
ACATTGGAGACTTACGAATGCGTATAAAAAAAGATGAAAATAGACCTTTACTATTAATTGTAACTACAGTTTTACTTGTTATGTTGATTTCTTTTATTCCAGAAGATTTTACTATAGGCGGGTATACATTTAAACCGATTGATTTATTTATTGATATTAAGCCCGATTCAATTTTCTATTCTTCGGCGCCAATTGAAGAGAATAGTAATAGTGATGAAAGTAAATATCAAGTTCTTCAAGCTTCGGCTGATTATAAACAATTATTTGCCTCGTTAGAAAATTATGCTGGATTGCTAAATAATTCAACTCTGAATTATTCCTTGATGGAGCCCGGGAAAAAGGTGCCTCTCTCAGGAAATGTTCGACAGATGAAATATTTTTTCGATGCACTTAAGAACACAAAAACTCAAAAAGTTAGAGTAGCAGATTACGGCGATAGTGGTAATGAAGGTGATTTTGGGACTGCCGATATACGTACTATCTTCCAAAAGCAGTTTGGCGGACATGGTGTAGGATTTATGAATATAACTGCTCAAGATATCAGCTTTAGAATGACAACAAAGCACAGTTTTTCAGATAACTGGAATACTTACTCCGCTTTAGGAGGAAAAAATCGTGATGTACCGTTTGGAATAAACGGATTTGTTTCCGTTCCAGAAAATGGGGGCGCGTGGGTAAAATATGAAGCTCAACCTATTTCTCAGTCATCAAAAAGTTTTACCCTTGCTAAATTATTCTATGCCAATGCAAAAAAATCAACGATAAGGTATTCTTTTGATAATGGGAAAGAAGAAACAGTTGCATTGAATCCTGGTAAAGGCGTTCAGGAACTTTTGCTTGATGCCGGAAGAGAAGTAAAAACATTAAAAATTACTGCAACAGCCGCAGGTCAGGCTCATTTTTTCGGCGTAAGTCTCGAAAGCGGTAATGGCGTGTATGTGGATAACTTTGCTTGGAGGGGAAATACTGGAATTTCTTTTAAGGACATTCCGGAGAATTATAAAAAAGATTTTGATCGTTTACTAAATTACAAACTAATCATCCTAACATTTGGGGCGAACATGCTCGCCGCCGGTAATGTTAATTTTAATAGCTACCGCAGCCAGATGACCGATGTAATAAAAGAATTGCAAAGCAGCTTCCCTTCCACAAGCATTTTGTTGGTTGGTTTGGGCGATAAAGTTATTAAACACGGGTCCAGATTTGTAACCAGCCCAGATGCTCTAAAAATGATTGAAACTCAGAAAAAAATTGCAGAGGATACCGGGGTAACATTTTGGGATAAATTTGAGGCTATGGGAGGAATGAACTCAATGGTTGAATGGGTAAACCACCATCCACCATATGCGTCTAAAGATTATGGTCACCTTACATATGATGGGGCTAAATATCTCGGTGAAATGATTTCCGATGTATTGATTAACGCAAATGAACAATCAAAGAATAACTAAAACTGGAGAAATAATGATTTCCGAAAAACTGCTTGCTGTGATAAAAAAAGAGTTAAATCTTAATAATGATTTTGAACTAAAGCCGGAAATGACGGCTAGTCAAGTACCTGGGTGGGATTCACTCAATCATATCAACATTATTGTCTCAATTGAAAAGGAATATGGAATTAAGTTTAAGGGCTTAGAAATATTAAAAGCAAAAAATATTGGAGATTTGCAGGCACTTGTTAATAGTAAATTTCCTGCCTAAATCAATTTTTAAAAAGATTACACAAATGGTGTTCATTCTGTATGGACATTTGAATAACTAACTTGATGTTTAATTAACAAGATGAGTGATGTATGCCCTATCCGATAGATTGGACTAAATTCCGGGAACTCTTTGAATACGTTCCGCATGACCCGCTGCTGTTTGGTTCAAGCATGTTTATCTTCTTCTTTATAGCTGTGCTGGCTGTCTATAGGTTTTTTAATGGAAGTAATAGTTTTAGAGTATATACACTTATATTCTTTTCCTTATTCTTTTATTATAAGGCTGCTGGTATATATCTTCTTCTCTTGGTTTTTATTGCAATAATAAATTTTTATGCCGGCGCATGGATTTTTAATGCTAAAACACAGCGTTACAAGCGACTAATATTAACCGCTACCATAATTGTCAACTTAGGGTTACTGGGATACTTTAAGTATACAAATTTTTTCTTCGAAATTTTGAACGGACTGAAAGTCGGGCATTTTGATATGCTTGATATTTTCCTCCCAATAGGTATATCCTTTTATACTTTTAAGGCGATGAGTTATCTTATTGAGATATATTTTGAAATGCTTGAACCGATAAATAGCCTAAGAAATTTTTCTCTTTTTGTTTTTTTCTTTCCAAACGTGCTAATGGGTCCAATTGACCGCGCTGTTAATTTTCTCCCACAAATTGAAGAGAAGCCTGTATTTACAAAAGAAAAAATCGGGTTAGCTGTATTTTTACTTTGTACCGGTTTATTTAAGAAATATGTTCTTGCAGATTATATTAGTTTAAATTTTACAGACAGAGTGGTTGGCTTCCCTCTTCGTTTTACAGGGGTTGAAAATTTGCTTGCTGTTTATGGCTCTGCTTTGCAGGGCTATGCTGATTTTTCAGGCTATACGGATATGGCATTAGCCATCGGGCTTCTACTTGGATTTGAATTGATGGATAACTTTAACCGTCCGTTCAAAGCTTACAGTGTGGCGGAGTATTGGCGCAGATGGCATCTGTCGCTCTCCACTTGGCTGCTGGATTATCTATTCCGTCCATTACAAATATCATTAAGAAATTATAGGAAGCTCGGAACTGCGATAGCGATTTTTATTACATTTTTTGTGGTAGGTATTTGGCACGGACCAAGTTTTACATTTATATTATTCGGTTTACTTCATAGTTTTTTTCTTGTTTTTTCAATGTATACTCAGCCATATCGAGATGAGTTTTATGATAAATTAAAAATTAGAAATACGAAGTGGCTAAGAGTACTGCAAATAATTTTTACATTTCATTTACTTGCATTTACGGCTATCCTTTTCAGAGCACCCTCACTTAAATATGCCGGAGATATGATAAAGCAAATATTTACTTATTTCCATTCTGAAGTATTTACTCAATATGTAGTAGCTTACCCATCAATAGTTTTTTTAATAGTGATTGGTTACGTGAGTCACTTTTTACCCGATTCTTGGGAAAAGAAAACTGTTGATATTTTAGGAAAAACACCGCTCGTTTTTCAAGCTATTATTCTTGCGGTAATGATTTGGTTAGTTGCTCAGGTTCGTTCTGCTCAGATGCAACCGTTTTTGTATTTTAAGTTTTAGAATAAATTACTCTAAATATTTTTCCATTAGAATTTTGGATTTTGATGGGATAAAATCAAGAATGAAATCTTCTTCAACTTTTTTCTCAAGTACAAATTCAAAGCCCATTTTATTATATGCTTTATAAGCACTCTCGTTCGTACCTGTAGGTCGCAGTTGTACTTTTTTTATAAACGGGTAGTTTATTTTTTGCTGTTCAATGTGCTCCGAAATTAATCTGGATATTAATCCACGCCCCCGATAATCGGGTTTAATGTATGCGTTAACTATTTGTAATGTATTTAGTTCTCGTTCAATGTTTATTTGATGTAAATATTTAAAAAGGTGTTGAGCTTCATTAATTTTTTCTGAACCCATATATTCTATCAATATATTTGCTTTAAGTACTGAACTATTAAATCCTTCTGTACCTTCAACCCAAGAGGCACACGCGCCAACATAATTTGCATCATCTTCAGCTACTAAATATTCTGAATAGCATAACTCTTGACCTTTAATATCCGCTGACAATATTTTTTGAAACATTTTGATGAGTTCTACTTCGCTTAGCGAAAATATCTGGCAATAACTTATTTTATTTGAAAAACTCTTTTCTGCTTCAATAATTGTTTCAATTATAAAATCGATATCTTTTGCCTGGGCTCTCCTAAGTGAAATGTCTGTAGCCATGTTACTTTTCCTCAATCCGATTATTTAGAAATATTGTGCAAATAACAAATCTCGATTACTGGTTATGACTTAATCAAAACTCAAATTTCAAACCATTATTAAATACAAGCAATATTCTTGTATTACTTATTGTGGGCATATATTATGGGCACTGTAAAACAAACCAGCATTAAAGTTAGCCACTTTTTAACTACAATTTAAGTTATATAATTGTACGCCCGCTATAAACTGCTTTCACAATTTGCGGATGGTATAGTTGTAAAAAATGATATTTATTTTCTTTTACCTTCTCACATAATATAGGGAAATATAATTAAAAAGTTGCCAACATTTCCTTTGGATGTGCCTGAGAGTATTTTACTAAAATTATTAAACTAATTTTATCGACCGCGCGAATACTTGTCATTAGGTAAATATTATCATTATAACTTTGCTTCTGAAAGTAATCAAATTAAAAATGAGTCTGGTCTAAAATAGTTATAAACGGTTACGCCACGGCGCACAGGTGAACCCGTTTTAGATTCTCTATCTTTTCTCATTAACCCACGACTTAAGTCGTGGGTTAACAACAAACTAATATTATACGAAACCGTTTCAACGGTTTATAGTTCTATCTCAAATTGAATTGTTGACCTTTTTAGACCAGACTCAAAAATACTTTACTAACATTTCTTCCGAACATTCCATTAGCACTCTTTCTCTATATGAAAATAGCTCCGCTAATTTTTCATCAACCATGATAGTTTCAGTTATTTTAAAACCGAACCGCTGATAGGATTTGATCGCAGGTAGATTCTCTTTTGCTAAGATTACCTGTGCTTTATTAAAATTTTTTCCAGTATTTTTGTACCTTTTAACCTGCTGTGCCATTATTTGTTGCAGTATCCCTTTTCCGGTATATTCTGGAATAACATAAGCAAATTCAAATTGTAAGGCTCCTTCATCCCGACTGAAGCTTTGTCCACCTAATTGTTGCAGTCTATTTTTTATTTCAATAACTTTTTCCCTCTCAATTAGCGCAATGAATGCATTAATTTTTAATATTATACTGCTGACGCCATCTTCACCTTCTAACCATGCGCCGAAAGCTCCGACAGGTTTGTCTCCATCAAAGGCAACAAGATAACTGCTTAATGCATAATCGTATCCCGGGGAATTGTCATTTAATAATTCAACAATCATTTCAGAATATTCTGTTTCGCTGAGGTCAAAAAACCTGCATGTGCCGATGATATCTGTCCCGCTTTTTTCTGCCGCGATTATTGTTTCTACGATGAATGGTATTTCCTTCACCGTTGCAGGCATTATTTTAATAGTTGAGAGGAATTCGTTATTCATTTCATTAGCTCTATTATTAAT
>JAIOIM010000809.1 GCA_019912505.1 Ignavibacteriaceae bacterium | reverse complement strand
ATTTTACTCATAATATCCGGCTATATTTTCTTTTCTTACATGAAAAAAAGAAAGGATAATTTTTTGCTTACCGAGAATATTCGTGTAAGAAAAGAAACTGAAGAGACACTAAAAAATAAAGAAAACGAGCTCGAAAAATATCAGGCGCATTTAGAATCACTTGTAAATGAAAGAACAAAAAATTTAGAGATAGAAATTTTAGAAAGGTCGAAAGTAGAAAAAGCTCTAAAAGAGAGTGAAGAAAAATATAAAAATATTCTTGAGTTTGCAGCTGAAGCATTTTTCCAGGGTGACAGTAAAGGGAATTTAATAATAGTTAATTCAAAAGCGGTTGAACTTACAGGATATGCGAGAGAAGAACTTTTAAGCTTTAATTTAGCCGATCTGTTCCCAAAAACTACTTTTGATGCTGAACTTTTAAGATATGATCTGCTGCAAGAAGGGAAAGCCGTAATTACAGAAAGAGAAATCCTCACAAAGAACGGCTCCCGGCTGTTAATAGAAATGAATTCTAAAAAAATGCCTGATGGAACATACCAGTCATTTTTTAGAAATATAACCGAACGAAAGAACGCCGAAGAAATATTAAAAAGAACACAAGAACACCAAACGCTAATTCTTCAATCCCTGCCAATGGTGTATTATACAACCAATGTAAGCCCTGACTTAAACACTACCTGGATTAGCGATCAGGTTGAAAAAATAGCTGGGTTTCTACCAAAAGATTTTTCTGACTCTAGCGTCTTTTGGACTGAAAGAATTCACCCTGTTGACCGTGAAGCTACGTTAAATGAATACAAAAAGGTTTTTTCCACCGGTTCATCTTTAACCGAATACCGATGGAAATGTGCAGATGGAAATTACAGATGGTTCTCCGATAGAACAGCACTAGTGAAAAATGAATCCGGGCAGCCGCATTTAGTGGTTGGTATGTGGCTCGACATCACCGAAAAAAAACAAGCTGAGGATAGATTACTTAAAAGCGAAGAACGTTTTAGGTTGATCTCAAACTTAACTTCCGATTACATTTTCTCTACCAAAATTGCCAGCGATGGAAGTGCAGAACCGGATTGGGTGATGGGTGCTTTTGAAAACATTACCGGATACACTTTCGATGAATATAAAAAAGTTGGCGGCTGGAGAAAAGTTGTACACCCGGATGATCGAGAAAAGGATGAAGTCAACTTCAACAAATTGTTTACAAATGAAGTAGATGTTAGTGAAATTCGCACAATTCACAAACAAGGAAGAATTATTTGGCTTAGAAGTTATGCACAACCAATTTGGGATAATGAATCAAACAAACTCGTAGGGGTGTATGGTGCCGTGCAGGACATTACAGAACGAAAACATGCCGAAGAATATTTGATAGAATCTGAAACTAAACTTAGAAAAATTGCGGAAGGTACAAAAGCAATTCTTTTTAGTACAAACAAACGGGGACAATTTACATATGCAAATAAGGCAGCATCGGAGGTTCTTGAATTAGAAAACAAAAAACTTATAGGGAAATTTTACCTTAAGTTTATTCACCCGGATGATAGAGAACGAGTTCATTCCTACTTCCAACAGCAACTCAACGAGAATGAGAAAGATCGCAGCTTAGATTTTAGATACATAAGCGCATCGGGCAGAGTAGGCTGGTTAAGTTTTTTAGTAAACACACTTTCTATTGATGGAAATGTAACCGGGCTTACCGGGGTAGCACAAGAAATTACAGAAAGAAAGCAAACCGAAGAAGCTTTAAGAAAATCGGAAACACAGTATCGAAATCTTTTTGAAACAGCAAATGATGCAATAATTATTTTCGAACCTGAGTCAGAAATTATTTTGGAAGCAAATTCAAATGCATGCAAAATTTACGACTTCACAAGAGATGAAATAATTGGGTTAAGCCTTAAAAAACTTACTGTGGATATTGAAGCCGGCGAGCTTCAAATAGCTATGACCATGAAAAATAAGGGTAAGAAAAATTTTGAAACCAGGGAGTATACAAGAACCGGCAAAATAATTTATCTTCTTGTTAACACTTCGGTTATTGAGTATGAAGGTAAAACGGCAATCCTTTCAATAAACCACGATATTACAGAACGCAAAATTGCAGAAGAAAAATTAATAGCGTCCGAACTTCAGTTCCGCTCGGTTTGGGAAAACTCTACCGACGGAATGCGGATTACCGATGGACAGGGAATTATTTTGATGGTTAACAACGCTTTTTGCAAACTTGTTGAAATGCAAAAGGCAGAATTAGAAGGGAAACCATTGAGCATAATTTATAATGAGGAAAATAGAGAACATATTTCAGAGATGCACAAAAAACGTCTTTTGTCCAAAACCGTGCAGTTAAACTTCGAGCGGGAACTTACGCTTTGCAACAATAAAAAATACTGGTTCGATGTTACAAATTCCTACCTCGAAATTGAAAACCAGCCAACGATGTTACTGAGTATATTTAGGGATATAACTGAACGTAAATTATCCGAATTCGAGTTAAAAAAACTTTCCGAAGCAGTTGAGCAAAGCCCGGCTTCAGTAGTTATGACTGATGTTAATGGAATTATTCAATATGTAAATAAATCTTTTTCTGAAATTTCCGAATATAGTTTTGATGAAGTGATTGGGAAACATTCAGATATGTTTTCATCAGATTATAACCTAGTGGGAAAAAAAGACCAACTTTGGGAAACCGTCCTCGCCGGTAATTTATGGCGTGGTGAATTTTTGAACAAAAAAAAGAGCGGCAAACTGTACTGGGAAGATGCTACAATAAAAGCAGTAAAAGATAAAGAAGGAAAAATACTTAGTATTTTATTTGTAAAAGAAGACATTACCTTAAAGAAAAACGCAGAGCAGGAAATCCAACTTCTCGCCCACTCCATAGAAAGCATTGGAGAAGGTGTTTCAATAACAGATGTGGAAGATCAAATTCTTTTTGTTAACGATGCTTTTATTAAAATTTATGGCTACAGCAGAGACGAATTAATTGGCAAGGATATAAGAGTAATCCGTCAGTTAAACGAAATGCCCGATGAAATGAATGAAATAGTAAGCGGAACTGTTGTCGGCGGGTGGAAGGGTGAAATAATAAATAGAAGAAAAGACGGCTCACTTTTCCCGGTATACTTATCTACCTCCGTTGTAAAGGACCACAATGGTATTCCTGTTGCTCTTATTGGCGTAGCTACAGATATCACCGATACAAAAAAGGCACATGAAGAATTAGTGCTTGCAAAAGAGAGGGCAGAAAAAGCGAACACTCTTAAAACAGAATTCCTTGCACAAATGTCCCATGAAATAAGATCGCCAATGAATGTTACATTAAGTTTTGCAAGTCTTATAAGGGAAGAGTTGGAAGAAGTTTTAACTCCCGAGCTGATTGAATGTTTTAAAGGAATTGATTATGCCGGAAAGAGGCTCATCAGAACGGTAGATTTAATATTAAATATGTCTGAAGTTCAACTTGGAACTTATGAACCTACATGGTCGGAAATTGATTTGAATGCTGATATTTTAGAAAGGGTGCGAACAGAATACATCAGTCTGGCAAAAAGGAAGGGACTGGAGTTTAATTATATAAAAAGTATACCTAATGCCCGTGTTTATGGCGATCATAATAGTTTGAAC
>JAIOIM010000808.1 GCA_019912505.1 Ignavibacteriaceae bacterium | reverse complement strand
TAAAAAGGGGGCTAAGAGTTATCATCCGTTATTAGCTTTTGCAAGCGAACTAAAAATAGTTGTTCATAATAGATTTAGAACCGGCAGTGCCTATACGTCCAACGGCATACTCTCATTCGTAAAACAAATAGTGGAGATATTGCCGGAAGAAATAGAGAAAATATTTTTTAGAGCAGACAGCGGATTTCTTAACGGCAGCTTATTTGATTTGCTCGAATCGTTTGGCTGGGACTATCTTATAAAAGTGAAGCTAAAGAATTTGAACAGCCTTCTGTTAGAACAACAATGGGAAGAAGTAAGTGAAAATGCTTCAGTTTGTGAATTTGAATATCAAGCAAATAACTGGGAGAAAAAAGAAAACTAAAAGCAATAAGAACAAGAATCGGTTACACGGAGGCAGCTTATTTTGATCAAACAGAGAGAGTTCCGCTGTATCAGTACGCTTGTTATTGTTCAAATTTAGAACTTGCCCCGGCAGCACTGCACAAGAAATATAAAGAACGCTCAACAAGTAAGAACTGGATAGAGCATGTAAAAAATCAACTATTAGCTGTGGAAAAACATTAACGAATAATTTTCATGCAAATGACTTCTTGTGGCAGATAAGCGCATAACAGTAAAAAACTAAGCTTCGGAATTAAATTTTTAACAAAGATAGAGTCTTGGGTGCACAGCTATCTCTTAAAGGCAGGAAACAAAACACAACCGAACTCCGAGGGCTATTTTTTCGTGCTCGACTAACACTCCTTTTTGAAAAACCAAGTAAAAATTAATTTGCTTTAATGATAACGGTAAAAGCAATTCAGAATCGTTATCTTTTTTCCAATTTGGATTTTTAGGTAAAAATTATACTTTGGGGTATGCGCGCGAAGCACTGGTGTGGAGGCAAGGCTGCTATTGTTGCCGGAGGATGTTTCATCTGAGTCCCGCATAGCTTAATCCATTTAACTGGCTTCAAAAAAAAAAAAATGAAAAGTCAATAACTTCTCCCGCTTTTTCTATTTCAATGCAATGACATATTGCAGGTAAGTTCTAATTACTTTGCAAGAACCAGCTTTTTAATTGAAGAAAATTCCCCCGCTTTTAATTGATAAAAATAGACGCCGGATGATATATTGCTCCCGTTGAATGTTACTTTGTAATTACCAGCCGGTTTTACTTCGCTTACTAATTTTTCAACTTCTCTACCCAAAATATCGTAAACAGATAATGATACAAAATCATCTTTAGCTATTGAGTAGCTGATTTCCGTTGTTGGATTAAACGGGTTAGGATAATTAGAAAGTAACTGATAATTATAAATTTCTATACCTTCTGTCCCTTTCTTTTGAGGAAGGTAATCGCCCGCCGCATTTACAATATTAGTCATATCAGAATAAGTGCTATTGCCTGAATTATATGCTTTAACATAATAAAATGCATATTTATCCGGGCTTGGATCGAGGGTAATATCCATATCTGTAATGCTAAAAGTAGATGAGCTAACAGTCGCTATATTTGAGTAAGTAAGTGTTAGCGGATGCTGTGAAGGCTGATTAGAAAGAGCCCTATAAACTTTATAGTGCGTGGTGGTAAAAGTTGGATGCGGAACCCAGACTAAAATAGGATGATTATTATTTTGAGTTAGTAATAATCCGCTATCCCAATTAAATACTACCGGTAAAAAAGAAGTTATGTTTGTAAAACTTTCAGTTAAACCGTTGAATGATGAAACTTTATACTCAACAATATTAGGTTCTGCTTCAATATCAAAGATTACTGAATTATCAATAAAAGAAAATACTGTATTGCTAAAT
>JAIOIM010000081.1 GCA_019912505.1 Ignavibacteriaceae bacterium | reverse complement strand
GATATCGGTTTTATGCTTTCATCAATTTTATTTGCAAGGTAATTTATGTAAAGCGATATTTCTTTTATAAAAACATTTGGGCGGTTTTCCGAAGTTATCAAATTGATTCGACCATATATATGATCTACCATTTCCCGCAGGCCTGTAATACGCGAAAAGTATGCAAGATTTGGACCCGGGCAAACTGCCACCGCCTGGCTTTGCTTTGGGGTTAACAAATTATTTACTCGCAGGGCTGAAGATATTAAACCCTCGCACAAACAAGTTTTTTCAACCGTAGCATCAATCTGCTCGTGCAGCTCATTTTTATCAAACCCGTTTGAATTAATTGCCGTAAGTTTTTTGTTTATGTAACTGATTGATGCAGTACAAAGAGGTTTATCCGAAAATTCTTTATTTGACAGCAAAAACTTTTTAGTACACGGGCTGCCAGGTTTTCCTGCTGTAACCCGAAACATTTTTTCTGCATCCCTTTCGTTTCCTCTTAAATTATTAAACGGCACGCCAAGGGGTGAAACATTACTCAAATACAAATCATCTTCGCCAGCAGCGCTTAATTTTTGGAGTGTATCCTCATCGACATTCATAACCTCGGGTACAAGTAAAAATGGGCTACCCCAACCGGTTGACGATACGCCGTATTTTCTAAACATAAATTGATGTTCGGAAAAAGTGCCGAGACCGCCTTGAACGGTCAATATATAATTTGGTTCGGTTCCAGCAATCTTTATCTCTTTTCTATCGAGTGCGGCATAATAAATTTCTTTTACAGAATTCAGAAGCTCTTCTTTTCGATTATTAAACTCATCCATTATTGGTCCCAATAAATAGCCATCGCTTGCAAAAGCATGCCCTCCGCAATTTAGTCCGCTTTCTACCCGATACTCTGAAACCCACAAACCTTTTTTTGCTAAAAATTTTCCATGAATTAAAGCTGAACGAAAATCACTTACTTTGATTGTTATCTTCTTTTTAAATTTGCAAAGCTCATTAGGGTAAAAATCTTTGAATGATTCAAGATAGCTGAAAAGTCTCGGGTTCATACCGGCAGAGAAAACTAAAGAGCTTTCGAGGTCGCTCATAGCATAACCGCGCAGAGCAGAATGTGCATCATTAAATTCAGCACTAAGTATATTACCCTTGGAATCGGAATTAGCTTTATCAACTTTCGACATAATGTTAACGTCGATGGAGCCGGGCTCTATTTTTTCTCTAAGCCATGTTTGAAGTTCTTTTATTTTGTTTGGGTCTTTTTCGCAAACTAATTCGTCATATTTTGTTTTTAACAACGATGCTGAAGGGAGCATTTCAAAATATTTGGTTATTTCGCTTCCTATTTCGAAAGGCGAATTACGGAGTTTTTCAAAACGTTCCTTTACCATTTCGTTTAGCATATTAAGATATGCCGTAATTCGATGTGCGCGAACATCATCGGAATCTAATGGTATAGGAATAAATTTTTTGCCTCTTTCTAAAGTATATTTTTCCCTCAGCATTTCCATTAACATATCATCAATTAGTGATACAACTGAAGAAATACCATACTGGGCTACTTTAAGCGGAGCATCGACTGAAAAGCCGACTCCTAAAACAGGTATGTGAAACTGGTGAATATTATAACTCATAATTTTATATTGCCATATTCCTAAAGTGTGCAAAATAGTTTTCGGGTTGAAAAATAAGCGTGTGGGGATATCAAATATGCCAGCCGGGTTATTTTCCTAAGAGGAAGTTAAAATAAAATTGCTAGAACTATGGGTAAAGTAATTTAATTACGGGGCAAAGCTACAAAAATAATTTGATATTAACATATATTTTTTTAACCTCAATTGTAAACAAAATGTAATAATTGATGATTAAAAGTGC
>JAIOIM010000807.1 GCA_019912505.1 Ignavibacteriaceae bacterium | reverse complement strand
ATTGTTGACCTTTTTAGACCAGACTCATAAATGTTACTTCTACATTTCGGCAAGTTCAATAACAGGAGTAAAAATATAGCGGAGTCGTTGGACAAACTGAAAACCACCGTTTAGACCATTCCTACTCCTTTAGCTTCTAATATTTTTTACCTATTTTCAAAACAGAAATTTATCAACACATGGAGTAGATATGAAAACTAAATTTTTTATTCTTGCTCTTGCACTCATAATACCGGGTAGCGCAATTTTTTCACAGTCCAATTTCTCATCATATTACAATCAAAACCGTTTCGGATTAACTTCGCCCGATGCAATGAAGTATGGTCTGTACGGCAGGGTAAACCCCGCACTGCTTACTTATGTTGATCAACCCGATTTTTATTTCGCATGGTCGGATAGAACAGGCAATTGGTACGACTTTAACAACTGGGGAGTTTTTGCAGCCGTACCTAATTTAAGTTTTAGCGCAGTAACAGAAAAATTTAAGGGACTCGTTATTACAGATTATAAACTATCAGCAGCTATTGGCGACAGAACTTTTAGCGCTGGTTTGGGTTACGGTTTTTCTGCCGGTGATGATAAAGCGTTTAACCGATCAAGTTTATTTACAGCCGGTTTATTATTCCGTCCTTTTCAATATCTGTCTGTAGGGTTAGTCGGTAATTTCCCAACAAAGTTAGAAAGCGAAGCGGCTGTTGATGTTGCTCTTCGACCGTTTGGTAATGAATGGCTTTCAGTTTTTGGCGATTATGTTTACAGAGAAAAAGAAAGCCCGGCAGATATTAAATGGAGTGCCGGCGCGTCTATTGAAGCTTTGCCCGGCGTAAGAATTACAGGCAGATATTATGATAAAGATTTTTTTAATGTCGGTGCCGAGTTAAGTTTCGGACGGTTTGGTATCAATACGAACACTCATTATGATGCCGACAAAAACCATACTTATAATACTTATGGTATAAGAATCGGCGCATATGACCGTAATATATTTAAATCTCTTTTTGAAAATAATAATTATATCAAGTACAATCTTGCCGGACCGGTAAAATATCAAAAGTATAAATTGTTTGACAACAGCACTACGCTTCTCACTCTGCTCCGTTCGATTGACGCCGCTGCTGCTGACCCATCGATAAACGGTATTGCTATAAATTTATCCGGTATCAACATCAACAAAGAAACAGGGTGGGAACTGCGTGAAAGATTAAAGCAATTTCAGTACCTTGGAAAAAAAGTTGTTATTTATATCGATCGCCCAGGCATGGATGAATATCATCTTGCATCCGTTGCCGATAAAATAGTGCTCGACCCGCAGGGTATGATAATGCTGCCGGGATATTTAATGGGCAGATCATTTTATAAAGGTACTCTTGAAAAACTCGGCGTTGGTTTTAGTGAATTAAGATATTTCAAATATAAATCGGCAGTCGAATCATTTTCGCGCGATTCAATGAGCACTGCAGATAAAGAACAAAGGCAAGCCCTGGTTGACGATTATTATAAACTTGCTAAATCGGATATATGTGCTACGAGAAATATAAGCTACAATGATTTTGATAATCTTGTAAATGAAAAAGTTGTGTTTCTCCCGCAAGACGCATTATCAAATAAACTTGTTGATACAGTTGGAAGATGGGACGCTGTTGGTGAAATGGTTAAAGCGCTTGAAGGTGAATATAGAAACTATGTTTCCCCCGGTTCGCTTGAACAGTTTAACCTCCCCGAAGATAATTATTGGGGCGAAGTTCCCGAAGTGGCAGTTATATACGCTATCGGTTCATGTGCGATGGATGATGGAATTACAGCGCGCAAACTTGTTAATGATGTTGATTATGCAGTATCAAATAATAACATAAAAGCCATCGTACTTCGCGTTGATTCTCCGGGAGGCGATGCGCTTGCATCTGATTTGATAGCCGAAGCTTTGCGAAAAGCAAAAGGTAAAAAACCTGTAATTGTTTCGCAGGGCTATGTTGCTGCATCCGGCGGATACTGGCTTTCGATGTACGGCGATACAATTGTTGCAGCGCCGAATACCATCACCGGTTCAATCGGCGTTATAAGCGGCTGGTACTATAATAAATCATTAAAAGAATACCTCGGTATTTCCACCGATTTTGTAAAAGCCGGCATCCATGCCGATCTTGGTTTCGGGTTTACACTTCCATATATACCCGTTGCCCTGCCAAATAAAGATTTGAACGAAATGGAAAAAGAAGTATTTAAAAAATCGATATTGACTATGTATCGCGAATTTGTAAGCAAGGTTGCAGATGGACGAAAAATAAAATTTGATGAAATTGGTAAAATTGCACAGGGACGCGTATGGAGCGGTTATGCCGGGTTAAATAATGGTTTAGTTGATAAACTCGGCGGCTTAGCCGATGCAATTGAAATTGCCGTTTCCAAAGCCGGGTTAACAGATTGTAAGTTTAATATTGTAGAATTACCCGAACCGCCGCTGTTCAATTTTAATATTTTTATTCCGAAGATATTTGGTTTTGAAATAGAGGATAATGAA
>JAIOIM010000806.1 GCA_019912505.1 Ignavibacteriaceae bacterium | reverse complement strand
TCCATGAGCCGCATTCGATGCGGATCTACGGGAATTTATTTATTGCGGTTTGTATGCAACAACTGTTATACTAAATATTCCTTCAACTTTATTTTTGAAATTTGTTATCTGTTCATCGGTTAAATACTTTTTGAGGAGGGTATCCGGTAATTCTATATGCTTTCTCTTTTTTATTTCTAACATTTCAAAACCGGTATCTTTTATAATATTTAAATATTCGTCTTGCTGCAAAGCACCGGCTACACAACCGGCATACAACGCTGCCGATTTTTTTAACTCGGGGTATAACTCACCTATAACAACAATATCCGATACACAAAAGTGCGCTCCCGGTTTTAATACACGATAAATTTCTTCAAATGCTTTTTCTTTATTTGGTACAAGATTCAAAACACAATTTGAAATTACTACATCAATCGATTTATTTTCAATCGGCACGTTTTCAATTTCGCCCAACTTAAACTCAACATTGGACGCATCCAACTTTTCTTTATTCCGTACGGCTTTGTCAATCATCTCTTGAGTAAAATCGATACCTATCACTTTCCCCTTTTCACCGGTAACCGAACGGGCAACAAACACATCGTTACCTGCGCCAGAACCTAAATCGAGAACAACATCACCTTGTTTTATTCCCGCATATTCTGTCGGCAAACCGCAGCCCAAACCGAGATCAGCATCTTTTACATAACCATCAAGATTTGTGTAATCATCTTTCATTATTGTGTAATCAACAATTTTACTTTGCGAGCCGCAGCAGCAATTATTTCCCGAAGCTACGGCAATTTCTGCATATTTTTCTTTCACAATATTTTTTAATTCTTCTGATGTTGTCATTTTAACTCCTTAATATTTGTTAACATTTGCATACATTTTTAAATAGATTTTCAAATTCTTTTTTTGCTTTTGATATTGTTTTTTCACTCAAACAATAACAAACTTTAGGTCCTTCAATTTCTCCCCTTATTAATCCAACTCGTTTTAGCTCTTTCAAATGCTGCGATACCGTTGCTTGTGAAAGCGGCAGCAGATCAACAATATCTCCGCACATGCAGACGTTTGCACTACTCAATATTTTTAATATTTCAACCCGAGCCGGATGAGAAAGGGATTTGGCGATATCAGCTAACCAGATATTCTCTACACTAAATTCTTCTTTTTTTGAAACTGCCATTATTTTCCTTTATCGTCTATCGTAAATATACGATTGATTAAGTATTAAATTCAAGTATATCAAAAAAAAATTGAGACATTATCTTCAAATAGAAAATCTCATGTTTAATAACTTTGTTCTGATAAGTATTTTGGAAATTTTTAATTTTCATCCTAAAATAAAAAACCCCGCATCAGGGGATGATGCGGGGGCGTGTTCTTTCATTCATTACGGGGTAGGGTGCCCCCATAAACGAACACAATATTTACTAAAATTTTAATCAGGCAAAGACGTAAGCAATAATATTTTTGTAATTTATGTACCACAATTTAAGAAATTTGATGAAAAAGTACACTTTCGAACTTTTGCAAAACTACAAAAAATACTCTGCCAATGAAATGCTTTTGCAGTCACATATTTTTTATGAGGCTATAAAAACCAGAAGATCGGTTCGTGACTTTTCAGATAAACAAGTTGCAGAAGATGTAATAATAAATTGTATAAAAGCTGCCGGTACTGCTCCGAGCGGTGCTAATCTGCAGCCTTGGCACTTTGTTATAATCAAAGATTCACAAATAAAAAAAGAAATTAGGATAGCTGCCGAATTGGAGGAAAAGGAGTTTTACAATGGAAGGGCTCCTAAGGAATGGCTTGCTGCACTTGCGCCGCTCGGCACTAACGAGCACAAACAGTTCCTGGAAACAGCACCGTATCTTATAGCAATATTTTCGAAAAGCTTTGATGTTTTAGAGGATGGGTCGCAGCAAAAAAATTATTATGCTGCCGAATCAACAGGAATTGCTTGCGGCTTTTTAATAAACGCACTTCATCACAGCGGACTTGCTTCGTTGACCCACACACCGAGTCCGATGAACTTTTTAAATAAAATATTAAACCGACCTAATAATGAAAGGCCCTTCCTTCTTTTGGTTACAGGTTACGCCGCAGACGGTGTGAAAGTGCCGGTTATAAAGAAAAAAAGCATTGAAGATATAACAACTATTATTTAGTTTTTATAAAGAGAAATTGCAAGGAAGTGAAACTGTAAACCTCGTGCCTTCATTAATTACACTTTTAACGGATATAGTGCCGTTTAAAATTTCAGAAAACTCTTTGCAAATAATCAGCCCTAAGCCGGTGCCTTTTTCATCGTTGGTTCCATTTGTAGAAAAATTAGCTTTTATATCAAAAAGTTTTGGTATGTCAATTTCACTAATTCCAACACCGTTATCATCAACAAAAACATCAACTGATTTTTCATTTTGTTCTGCTCCCAGTTTTATTGTTCCCCCCGGTTTACAGAACTTGATACTGTTCGTAAGCAAATTTCGCAGAATTGTAGAGAGTACATGCTTATCGCTATTTATCAAAATTTCAGCCTCACCGCTAATTTCAACTTTGATCTTCTTTTCAGTTGCTTGTGCAGAATAAGTTGAGATCAACTGTTCAAAAATATTTTTTAGATTAATCTCTTTTATATCAACCGAAATTTTATCTAATTGAATTTTTGACCATTCGAGTATATTGTTTGTAAGTGTTGATAAATTTTTGCCCGACTCATTAATCCCTTTTATAAACCTTTCGATTTCCTCTTCCGTCAATGAGTTTTTTTCAGTTATAAGTATATCAGACAGCCCGACTATTGCCTGGAATGGACTACGGAGATCGTGACTTATGATTGAAAAAAGCTTATCCTTCGATCGGTTAGCTTCTTCAAGGTTTTCATTTTTTATTTCAAGTTCTTTATTAAGCCGTTCCAGCTCGTTTTTCTGTTCAATAATTTTTTGCTGGGTTTTTCTTTTTAATCTGAAATATAGTATAGATAAAATGAAAGTAAACAATGCAATAATCAAAATTATCATCAATAATTTATTTAGGCTCTTCTGGTTATCAATCTGGGCTTGCTTAAACTTGTTATCTTCTCTCAGTTTTTCATTTTCTTTCCCCTGCTTTTCCGTTTCATATTTTATCTGCCAGTTTGTTACATCGTTATTTATCTGCTCAAGGCGAAGATTATCCCTTGTATCAATATATTTTTTGTAATAATCAAACG
>JAIOIM010000805.1 GCA_019912505.1 Ignavibacteriaceae bacterium | reverse complement strand
GCTATATTGTACAAGAGCATAACCGGGAAAAATGATTTTGATTCGCTTGCTATTCTGCAGAGAGATTATATATTAGGGCGTAATCAATGGGGTTTAAGTTTTATTTATAATATTGGTTCGCAATATCCCGTTAAACTGCATAATCAGGTTGCATACTTTACGGGCGGATATTTACCAGGGGGGCTATCAGCCGGCCCGGCTCCGGCATTGTTATTAAAAAATTATAATTTTAAAAGAACCAATTTTAAATATGATTATTTCAATACTGATTCAGTAAAATATTACGATGACTGGTCAGACTTCGTTACCAACGAACCCACCATAGTTGGAAATGCAACTGCGATATTTGTTTATGGGTATTATTCTAATATATAATGATATTGGAAAATAGTGTATCACTTTAGCCTCATTTTGTAAAGCTGTTTTATTATGAGGCATAGTTTATTAGAAAATACTTGTTGTAAGTGCCAGATTGTCGATATCTCTAAGGCACGATTATTGGCTTATTCCATCATTAAAAGATAACGTGAAGGTTATGAAACGAAAGATACAAGTTGTACCAACCGGAATTTCGCTGGTTGATAAATCCTGGGGCGGTTTTTACCGCGGCGGCACTTATCTGTTGATAGGACCGCATAAATCTGGCAGAACATTGCTCGGTCTTCAGTACGCATTAGAATGTGCTAAACAGAAGGAAGTCTGTTTATACTTTACAAGTATGCGCCCTAAAGATTTAATGATTCACGCAGCATCAATTGATTTTGATTTGCAACAGTTTATGAATCAAAATCTAATAATAGTTGTGCGGGTTGCGCCTCCAACAGATTTATACGAGGTACCAAACCCCGATGAATTTTTAGTTGAATATTTGAATGACATTGTAACTGTTGTCGACCAGTATCAACCCAATAAAATAGTTTTTGATGAGCTTACACCCTTTATCGGATTTCGGAACGTAGCCCTGCTGCAAGACTCATTCGCCCAAACAACCGAGGCTATTGAAGACGCCGGAATAACAAGCCTTTTTATTCTGGGCGACCCGGCTACACCTGCAGCTAAGCAAATTGTAGATTCTCTCGCCCAGTACTCGACAGGCGTGATATATCTTCAAAAGAACGAGCCGGGAACGGGCAAACCCCAAGGCGGAAGAATGACCATTACCCCGAATGTCGGGCATACCGAGGGACAATTCTCATCCAACTACTCCGTTGAACCTTATAAAGGTGTTACGCTAGAAATTCAACCCGATACATTACCAGAAATAAAATTTGATACCAGCCGGATCGCCAATGCTGATTTTAAG
>JAIOIM010000080.1 GCA_019912505.1 Ignavibacteriaceae bacterium | reverse complement strand
TCTTAAAAGCCATGCCGATGATAACTAAACAATCTGCTTATTTTATTCGGCTTTATCGGTAAAAGGGGAGAGTTTATAATTTTCAATTTTGCTGTAAAGTGTAGGTAAAGAAATACCGAGGATTTTATGCGCTTTATTTTTATCCCATTGCACAGCATCGAGAATTGTTTTTATATGGTTCCGTTCATTTTCCGCCAGTGTAATAAATTTAACATTACTGTTTGCATCGCCGGGGTCAGGTTTCTGCAAAAGAACATTTTCTTTTTTTAAGATATCATCGCTTGAAAGTACAACTGCCTGCAGCAAAGCATTTTCAAGCTCCCGCACGTTGCCTACCCAACAATTATTTTTTAACATCTCCATTACATCATCAGGCACTTTTATAACATTTTTATGAAGCTCTTTATTTATCTTTGCAAGAAAATGGCTGACCAAAAGAGGAATATCTTCAAGACGTTCACGGAGAGGCGGCAGAGTAATGGAAACAACCTTCAGCCTGAAATATAAATCTTCCCTAAATTTTCCTTCGCGCACAAGTTGGTTTAAATCTTTATTTGTTGCAGCAATTATGCGGGCTCTCATCGGGATTAATGTCTCACCGCCGACACGTTCAAACTCTTTCTGCTGAAGCACTCTAAGAAGCTGCACCTGCAGGTTGGGTGATATTTCCGAAATCTCATCAAGAAATATTGTCCCCTGATCGGCTAACTCAAATTTCCCCTTTTTATCCCTGATGGAACCTGTGAAGGCTCCTCTTACATGTCCGAACAATTCACTTTCTAACAACGATTCAGAAAGCGCCGTGCAGTTAACCGGTATAAAAGGTTTAGTCTCGGTAATACCGCTGAAGTGAATTGCTCTTGCAACCAATTCCTTTCCGGTTCCGCTTTCCCCCTCAATTAAAACCGTAACGCGGCTTGTACACGTCTGCCCGATTTTTTTATAAACTTCCTTCATCGCCGCGGCTTTGCCGATTATTGTATTTTGTATTTGGAACTCATCGGTTTCTTCCGAAATAAAGGAGGAAAGATTTTCGCTCATCTTTTTATCTTCAAGAGCGCGCAGTATTGTATTTTTGAGTTTATCAATTTCTAAAGGTTTTTCAATGTAATCATACGCGCCGTGCTGCATTGCCTTAACCGTACTGTGCATATCGTCAAAAGCCGTCATCATAATTACATGAATACGGTTATCAATTTCTTTTACTTTTTTTAGTACTTCAAAACCATCTGCTTCAGGCATTTTTATATCGGTTAGAACCAGGTCGGGCAGTTCCGTTTTTGTAATTTCAATTCCTTCAATTCCGTTTCCGGCGGAGAAAACTTTGTAGTCAAATTTTTTAAGATAACTTGTAAGAGTTTTTCTAATCGAAAGGTCGTCATCAATCACTAAAATTTTATAATTTTTATTATCCATAGCTAAATTACTTTTCACTCTAATTATTTCCGCTATTTAAATTATTCAGCGGCAATGTAATTTCAAAAACTGTTTCGCCGGGTTCTGATACTACAAGCTTTATTGAGCCCTTATGCTGCTCAATTATTTTTTTAGCTATTGACAAGCCAAGACCGGTGCCTGAAGATTTTGTTGTAAAAAATGGTTCGAATGCTTTATTGCCGGAGCTAATTCCGTTGCCGTTATCGGAGATAAATATTTTTATATTTTCCAATTCCTCGTCAACAGCGGATGATGTTTTTATCACACCATCTCTGCTGACAGCCTCAATTGAATTATCGATCAAGTTTAATAATACTTGTGTTAGTCTATGCTTGTCGGCTGTTAAATTAATTGGTTCCGCCAGGTTGCTGAAAGTAATATCTTTTATTTTAAGTTCGTTAGCAAGCTGAAGTTTTATGGTTTCAATTAGCTCATACAAATTAAATGTTGAGTAATCCAAATCCATCTGTCTAGAAAATTGCAAAACATCTTTTACTAAATCGTTCAACCTGTTTATTTCGGTTTGAATAATTGCAAGGTTTTCCTTCTCATCTTCATTTAATTGAAGTTCTTCGGCTAATATATCGGCGTTCATTTTTATCGAGGTTAGCGGTGTTTTTATTTCGTGTGCAAGAACAGCCGCCATTTTTCCGAGAGCCGCCAACTTTTCTGAATGTACTAATTGTTCCTCTAATTTTTTTTGTTCGGTTACATCAACTTCCACAAACAAATAACCGTAAAACTTATTGCCCGCGGTTGATGGGGTTACGGAAATAAGAAGCACTTTGCCAGAATAATTTATTTCGCCCCTAAATTTCGAGTACAAGTTGAGTTCATTTTTAATCATATTAAAATATTCAAAGAGTTCGTCATTAAACTGGATGGCTTGAATATTCGTGTCATACAAATCTTCTTTTTTCTTTTTTACAATATCGCAAAATTGATGATTCGATTCTACTATTTTGAATCCTTCGTCAACAATGGCAATTGCTGCGGATGACTCTTCAAATGCATTGAGGAGCAACGAAATTCTATCTTCTTTTTTCTTTAGCTCGGTAGAATTATTTTTTAATGTAACAGACATATGATTGAACGCGTCCATCAATTCGCCGAATTCATCGTTCGATGAAAAATCAATCTGTGTGTTATAGTTGCCTTTTTCAATTTCGAGCGCGTTATTCTTTAGCAGATTTAACGGGTTCGAAATAATTTTTACAATTACAAAAGCAATGCTTGCGCTTACTATTAAACCGCCCAAAACGCTTATAGCAAAAAACCTGTATAGCTCGCGGTTGGTTTCAGGTTGAAAGATAAACCTTATAAGAGGAATTTGAATTAACAAAATAATAATGGGTACGAGTATTAGAGCACTTAAAATAATTTTTTTTGATATACTAAAACTGTTGATTCTTTTCATCGAAGCCTTAAACATATCATACCTGTTAACGGCTACAGTTGTAAAAAGAATTAAACCGACCAAAAAAGAAAGCGGACTAATTTCAACAAGGTAATAAAATCCAAGGTACCAGGGAAGAAACAAACCAAACATAAAGGACGCAAGTATCGTAATTATCAAACCGAGAAGTAATAAGAAAATTTGTTTTTTTTGAGTGTTATCGATTTCGTTAGAGTACTTTTTTACAAGCCAATAAAAATTTAAAAAGACTAAAAAAGCATACCACAATAAAAATATAGGATAGGCTGAA
>JAIOIM010000804.1 GCA_019912505.1 Ignavibacteriaceae bacterium | reverse complement strand
ATGTATAAATTGTTTTTATAAGGAGTATCCGATAAATCAACAGCCATCCATTCCTTGTCTTGATTTTTAGGATACTGATATCCGATACCTGCTCCGTCATTCCAAGTTACGCCGTTATCAGTGGAACGTTGTACAACAATTCTATCAATCCAGTATCCGGCAATAGGGTTTGAGAGATGTGCGAAATACAAATTGTTGAGACCATCGTATATTACACATGGATCGCCCCAAACACCGAGTGATGACGAAAGAGTTTTCTCAGTCCATGTTAAACCGCCGGTGTTTGAATAATAGAAAAATTTTATATTTGCACCGGCTGCAAGCTGTTCGGGGTTTGATGGGTTTATTGCAATTGTAACTTCCTCCGGCGATGTACTCCCTGGATTGCTAACCCTAACATTCTGATACTGCCCGAAAACTGAATTGATAAAAAAAGTAATTACTGCTAATGTATATCTAATTTTCATAAATATTCCGTTGTACAATTATTTGAAAAGTATTAATAGCGATGTTTTAAGGGCATTAAATAAATTGCACTACTTTGTTGCTAAAACTTATTTTACAAAGCAGATGTTTTTAAATATTTAAATTGGTACGTTCCTAATTAAACTCGATTACTTCTGATTAGAGCCTATAAAAAAAGAGAGATAAAAATCTTTAATTGTTAATCAAACGAATCATCTCTTTTACTGCTTCGTCTATACCGACTATAGCCGCACGTGCTATTACAGCATGCCCGATACTAACTTCATCTATGTCGGCAAGTTCCCGGAAAACTTTTATATTCTGATAATCTAATCCATGCCCGGCATTCACGCTTAAACCAAGTTTTTTTGCCTGCCGCGCAGCAAGTCTAATTTTTTCAAGTTCGTCATATTGTTCTTCTTCACTTAACGCGTTTGAAAACACGCCTGTGTGTAATTCAATAAAATCGGCGCCAATTTCGGCTGAAGCGTTTATATTTTCAATATCAGGCTCAATAAATAATGAGACTTCAATATTAGCTTCGTGCAATTCAATAATAGTATTCTTTAAATGCAAAATATTATCGAGTACATTTATTCCCCCTTCGGTTGTTAATTCCTGGCGTCTTTCCGGCACTAGTGTAGCAAGTTCAGGTCCGATGTCGCAGGCTATTTTTACAATTTCATCTACTGCCGCCATCTCAAGATTGAGTTTGGTTGTAATTAATTCTCTCAGCAGGCGAACATCTCTCTCGTTTATGTGCCGCCTGTCTTCACGCAAATGAACTACAATTCCGTCTACCCCAGCCTGTTCGGCAATTAATGCAACAGTAACCGGATCAGGTTGATTAGACCCGCGTGCATTTCTAAGTGTTGCTATGTGATCAATATTTAATGTAAATCTCATTTTTAATGTCCTTTAAAAAATTTCTTTTACTAATTTAATCATTGAATTTATTCCAATACCGTAATCCCCGGCTTTATAACGAAGCGTTGAAAATAAATTTATGCTGAACATAACTGCTTCGTGAATTATTACCCCATACAAAAACGACCGTGTTCTTAAAGCAAGAACACCGAGAGCTACCCCGGCTATTATTGCTCCAAAAGTTTCGCCGGCTGGTTTTCCGTTATGAAGGATAAGAAATGGAATCATTTGAATAAACACGGTATAATATCCGAATTTTTTTTCTAATCCGAAAAGCATAAATCCTCGCCAGATAAACTCCCAGGCGAACATATAAATAAGCATACCGGTTTCAAAAATAAAAAATGTTACCCACGACTCTCGTGCTGATTTATACTGCGGGTAGGTTGCTGCAAACTCAGGGTATGACGATACTACCCAAACAATCGGAACCATGATTACTAAAAATAAGAGTGTGAATTTTATTCCGACTGAAAAATCACCAACAGTTAAGCCGTATGCCTTAACTTTTTCTTTCAGTACAAATTTAATTATTAATGCGCTCAGAATAAAAAAAACAAAAAAGTCACCTATAAACCAGTATAGGTACTCGATAAGATAAATGTTTGGGAAGTATTCTAATCTATTAAAAATGTTAGCGCGGAAAAACATTCTGGATGTATAATACCAGGAGATTGTCTGCAAAACTGCAACAGCAAGAAAAACTACTACAACTTTTTTGTCAAGTTCCTTTACAATATCGAGCAGCTTTTTTAGTTCTGATTTTATCATCGAAAATTTTCTATTCTTTTTTGTAAAAATAATGAAACATAAATCATTTTTTGCCATAAAATTAAAAATATTCACAATCTTTATTTCGCCTTAATAATGCGTTCGCTCTAAAAAGTCCAAATGTTCCAAATGTCATTCCCGCAAATGTGGGAATCACATTCAAATACCCAAGTTTTCAGATTCCCATTTTCACGGGGATGACCTTTTTAGAGCGGACTTAATAAGTCATGTTACGCAGAAACTGTAAATAAATAGCCCCGCTATATAGAGATTATGTGAAAGTAATGGTTTTTTATTATCCAAGATGGTATATAATAAAAATTGACAACCAGAAACCGTTAAAACGGTTCATATCTTGAATGAGATTTCATTAACACCTCGATTAATCGAGGTGTTAATGAAAATAAATAGGCTTCTCAACCGTTTCAACGGTTTTGTTTGAATACAGAAACAGCCTTTTAAGGTCGTGGCAATTATAAATATTATCTTGCGTAAGGTGACTTAATAATTATTTAAAAAGTACCCTGCTTCATTAACTTGACAATTTTTAGTTCTCGCCGTATATTAGCACTCATCTTTTAAGAGTGCTAATAC
>JAIOIM010000803.1 GCA_019912505.1 Ignavibacteriaceae bacterium | reverse complement strand
ATATAAGGGAATCATAATAAATTCAAATCGATTAATTTTTAATTACAATGTCCTAAAATATTTTATAAAAACGATGTAATCAAATCGATAACTGTACCCGGGACAATACCAAAGACAATTACTAATAAAACAGAAATGATTACTGCGAGAAGTCCGGCTGTGTTTCTTTCAACAACAACTTCTTTATCGGCTTCTTTGAAGTACATCAGAACAACAATGCGAAGATAAAAATATAAACTGATAGCACTGGAAATAACGCCAATAATAGCAAGCCAGGTTAAATTTGATTTTATGGCTGCAATAAATAGATAATATTTTCCGAAGAATCCGGCAAACGGTGGAATTCCAGCAAGTGAAAACATAACGATAGCAAGAAGCGCAGCCAGCATTGGGTGCTTGTTAGCTAATCCGCTGTAAGATTGAATATCGAGATTTGTTTCATCTTTTCCTTCAATTAGAGATACAATACCGAACGCACCGAGATTCATAAATGTATATACAATTAGGTAAAATATAATGCCGGCAATACCCTGGGAATTACCAGCGGCTAAGCCGATTATAATATAACCTGCATGGGCAATTGAGGAATATGCAAGCATTCTTTTAATATCGGTTTGCGATATAGCTACAATATTTCCATAGAGCATCGATAGAACAGCAATTACGGAAAGATAAGGAGTGAATGTATACGCGCCGCCAGCATTAAAAAATGCTCCGAGAGTAATAATAACAGCGCTGAACGCTGCAGCTTTACCGCCGGTTGAAAATAATCCCGCTACAGTAGTAGCCGAGCCCTGATAAACATCCGGAGCCCACATGTGAAATGGGAAAGCTGCCATTTTAAATAAAAATCCGATAAGGAATAATAAAAAACCGGCAATAAATAAATAGTTTGTGCTAAGCCCCATAAATTTTTCAACGATAACCGAAATTGAGGTTGAACCTACAGAACCATAAATTAATGCTATTCCATAAACTAAAAATCCGGTAGAAAAGGCGCCGAGTAAAAAATATTTTAAGGCTGCTTCGTTGCTTTTTGCACGTTTACGGTTTATACCGGCAAGGGCATAAAAAGTGACAGACATTAATTCCAAGCCAAGAAAAATGACAAGTAAATCTTTTGCCCCGGACATCAACATCATACCGAGAACGGACAGTTGAATAAGAATATAATACTCGCCGTAGTTTGAGCCGTACTTCTTTATATATTCCATAGAAAGAAGCGTAACAAGTGCGGCACCGAATGTAAAGATAAAATAGAAAATATTTACATTACCTCCGAAGGCAAGCATATTTCCAAAAATAGAACCGGTTTTTTGCACGGTGAGAAGCGCCCAAAATGCTGCCGACAAAAAGATAACTATCGAAATCCAGGGTTGAATATCTTTTGCTTTATCATAATACATTTCAACTATCAGCGACACCAGGATACCTGCGGCGACAAATAGCAACGGTAAAATATTATATAATTCTTGAAAGTTGTTTAGCATATTTACTCTAAAAATAAAATTTCATCATCTGTTTTTTCAATTACCACTTTATGTTCATCGCGCAGATAAAGTGCTAACTTTATATGATTGTTTGTATCAAAAAGGTCTTTCCCTTTTTCTACAACAACCATTTTTATTGATTCATATTTTGAAACATCTTGTTTCAATTTTGCGTAATCGTTAAAATATAAGTTTGTAAATGAATCTTCCTCTTCAACCGCAATACCTTTTGAAGAAGAAGAGAAATCGGTTATTATATCGTTTTCAATTATCACTTTTAAAAAATAACAACGAAACGGTAATATTACTCTATTGTTATAAAATAACCCGGTTGCTTTTTTTTCCAGCGCGTCTATAATTGTCATATCTCAACCTTTTCCGTAAAAGAATAATATCCAGATAACAACTAATATCGGTATCAGAATTACAAGTGAATATTTGATAATGTAAGTAAAAAAACTTGGAATTTGAATACCTGCTCGCTCACAAATAGACTTAACCATAAAATTTGGACCGTTGCCTATATAAGTTAATGCACCAAAAAATACAGCCGCAACCGAAATAGCCTGGAGGTAAATAACATCCTTAACCACAAATTCTTGGACTTGCGATTTAACATTGATGTCAAGCGAGTACTTGCCCATTGCCGCACTTAAAAAATTAAGATAAGTTGGCGCGTTATCTAAAACTCCGGATAACAAACCGGTTGCCCAGTAAAACACACCG
>JAIOIM010000802.1 GCA_019912505.1 Ignavibacteriaceae bacterium | reverse complement strand
GTTTATAAGAAAAACGGCGCGCTAAGTGATTCGGGAGATTTTGTAAAAGTATTTTCACGTTTGTTTTTTAATAAATTTAAAGATCGTTTTGTTCTACCCGGCGCAACGTATTCCTATTATGTTACGGCTGTTGTAAATTCGGAAGAGAGTCAGCCCTCAGCACCGGTTGAAATTACTCTAAATCCCCCACCAGTGCCTGCTTTTGTTTACGGCAAAGTTACCGATGAAACTACGGGTTTAAATTTGCCGGCAGCACTTGTAAAGTTTATCCCGGAATCATCTGTGTCGATGAATTTTATCTGGACAGATACTTCGGGTAATTATTCAAAACCGATAGTACCCGGCAACTATTATATTTTTATCGGCAAGCTTGGTTACTTTTACGAGTATTATGATAACGCACATAATATACAAACAGCTACACTTGTTACAATAAATCCCGGCGATAGTGTTGAGTATAATTTTGCGCTTGCAAAATTTATTCCTCCAACGCAGTACACTCTAAGTGGGAACATAAGCGATGAAAACGGCAGCCCCGTACGTGCAACCGTTTCTATCTTTAAGATGAGACACAATTCCCATTTTTCTTTTCGAAGACCTGTCCGAACAGATAGTCTAGGCAATTATAGTTTTAATGTTTTAGAAAACGATACCGTTGTTGTTTTTGCAAGACCTTTTGATCACTCACTATTACCAGAATACTACAGCAACAAAAGTACTTTTAACGAAGCTGACCGTATAGGCATCAGCGGTAATGTTGCCGATATTAATTTTGTATTAGAGCATAAGCCTGTATTTACGAATGGAATTACCGGCGTAGTAAAAAATGCAGATGATGAAGCCGTAATGTCGAATGTTGTTGCATTCAGAAAATTTTCTTCATCCAATCATTGGGCTAGTTATGCGGCTCAAACCGATTCTCTCGGAGTTTATAGTTTTAATAACCTACTTCCGGGTGAATATATTTTATTAGCACATCCGCAGGGTAATTATATTCCGACATATTTTACGTATGCCGGTATACAAACTTTGCATTGGAGAGATGCTGATTCTGTTGTAGTAGATAGTTTGTCGATCGTTTCCGGTATTGATTTTACTGTTTTACCAAGACCCGATAGCGGAACCGGTTTTATAAAAGGAAAATTATTAGCATCTGACGGGATGCCTGTTAATGGCGGTTTTATTTTTGCTGTTGATGAAAACGAAAGCATTTCTAATTTTGCTGTTTCTGATGTAAACGGTAATTATACAATCTCTGATCTTATACCGGGCAGTTATATAATCTCTTCGGATAAGGTTGAATATTTGCAGGCACAGCCTAAAGAGATTAATCTCGATTTTGCAAATTCATTTGTAAACAATGTAAACTTTACTCTTACTCCTCAATCGGTTACTTCAACCGAAGAAACCCCTGTGACAGTAAATAATTATTCGTTATTGCAAAATTATCCGAATCCTTTTAATCCGGTTACAAACATTTCATTTACATTACCTGAAAAGACAAATGTAACGCTAACAGTGTTTAATATACTTGGAAGAGAAATAACAACATTAGTAAACGGCGAGTTGAATGCCGGACAACATTCGGTTTCGTTCGATGCATCGAAACTCTCAAGTGGAATTTATTTTTACAGAATGCAGGCAGGCAATTTTATCTCTACACATAAAATGACTTATCTAAAATAATATATTCTTTTAGCGGGCGCATGGCAAACCATGCGCCGTTATTATTTGATTGCAAATTCCATTCGTTAATGCACATGCCGGTAAACCGGCACGCTGCACGAAAAAAGCCC
>JAIOIM010000008.1 GCA_019912505.1 Ignavibacteriaceae bacterium | reverse complement strand
ATTTATCATCCCATATTTTACTTCAAACACACCGTTTGAATTAGCCGCTGCGCGAAACATTCCGGTTGTACTAAAGACAAATGAATAATTCCCGTTCTTATCTACCGCAATAATTCCACCTGCGCCTTTTGGGAGCCTTTTATTTATCATTTCTTCCGCTGCCTGCTGAAGTGTAAAACCTTTGTATTCCATCAAAGCCGAAATATTAAAAGCTACATTATTTCTTATAAACAATTCTCCTGTGCCGGTTGCTGAAACTCCGCAGGTTGTGTTATTAGCATAATTACCCGCGCCTATTATTGGCGAGTCGCCGATTCGTCCGTGCATTTTGTTTGTCATTCCGCCTGTTGATGTACCCGCAGCAATGTTTCCGTTTTTATCAATTGCAACGCAGCCTACGGTTCCTTTTATTTTTTCCTCTGCTTTTTTTAGTTGTTCAAATCTTTCTTCTGTATCGAAGAAAGAATTATTAACAAAGGCGACGCCCATTTTTTTTCCAAATTGTTCTGCCCCATCGCCAAAAAATAAAACATGCTGCGATTTTTCCATCACTAACCTGGCAAGCGAAATGGGGTTTTTGATTGTGGTTACTCCCGCCACCGCGCCGCAGCTTAAATCCTTTCCGTTCATAATGGAAGCGTCAAGTTCATGCTTTCCTTCAGCAGTATATACCGCACCTTTACCAGCGTTAAACAGTGGATTGTCTTCAAGATAATTAATCACTTTTTCTACGGCATCCAAACTGCTGCCCCCGCCATGCAATATTGATTTTCCAATAACGAGTGCTTCTTTTAGGGAGTTATAATAATTTTGTTTTACTGAGTCGGGCATCTCCTTGTTTATGTTGCCGGCGCCCCCATGTATAACAATTGTATATTTATCTTGTGCTGAAAGCACAGTGGAGAAAAAGAGAAAAATAAAAACTATTGAAGTTGTTTTTTTTGAATAGTACATATTTCTTCCTTTTTTAATTTACTTTTAATTTTTCATTTAGCCGATAAATAAAATCAGCCTGAGCAATATATATTTTTTGTAACGCTTCAACTCTGTTAAAATATTTTCCTCTGTCAATTTCCGGAAAAGATTTTCTTTTGCCAGATTTATAGGGCCATTCCATTTCGAACAGATTGGATACAATCTCCGGTAATTCCCCGGGTAATCCTTCAAACGCCCAGGCGTAAACTTCTTTATTATTTCTTTGTATTACTGAGCCCAGGAAAATAAAACTCTCGTGATTTGGTTTTATACCTGTTTCTTCTTCAAACTCCCGTTTTGCTGCAATCAGTAAATCCTCACCATCATCAAGTATCCCTTTTGGTATTCCCCAATAGCCTTCATCTTTATTTGTAAAAATGGGTCCGCCGGGATGAACAAGAAAATATTCTAACTCACTACCGATAAATCTGTACATCAATAAACCCGCGCTTGTAACCAACTCTGCTCCTTATTTTGAAAAGACTTTTAAACCTGCTATGCCGATGATTATTAGAAAAATAAAAAACAGCCGTACAAACTCCCGCGATTCATTAAATAATATCATACCAAGAACTACTGTGCTTACGGCTCCTATTCCTGTCCACACTGCGTAAGCGGTTCCTACAGGGAGGTATTTTAATGAATAAGCAAGCAGCCCGACACTTATCGTCATACTTACAATTGTATAAATAGAAGGATAAAGTTTTGAAAATCCTTCCGAATATTTTAATCCGATTGCCCAACCGGCTTCAAATAATCCTGCTATAAATAAAATAAACCAAGCCATTAAATCACAAACTCCTGTTTCTCTTATTAAACTAAATGTAAAAATAAATCGTCATAATAATAAATTACAAAGTTAATTTAACTTTGGCGGATTGTCCCAATTAACAGGTCCGTGTTCGAAACGATATTTTAATCTCGGCAAAACAATTTTAAGCCATGCAGCCGAAAAATAATTAAAAGCTTTATCCCATTCATCACCTGCTCCCCATCCGTCATGAATTAGTTTTACTTTTGTAACACTATCGCCAACAGACAAAAAATAAACTGTAACATGCGTAAAATGTTTTCTTACATCGGGCAAACTCGGCGGAGCATTCCAGGTAAAACTTAACATTTTATTTTTTTCAAACCCAAGCACTTTGCAGCCTTCACCACCTCGGCTGCCCGGTTCCGCATCAGCAAGAAAATACATTTCATACTCGCCATAAGCCTTTAATACAATCTTACAATCGGGGGCAAAAAATGTTTTTGCGCCATCCTCGGTTGTCCATGCATTATATACTTCCGCAACCGGTGCAGGGACGGATACTTCACCAACGATACTTCTTTCCTGCTGTGTGAAAGACAATGTTGCTAATAAAACAACTATTATAATTGTAAACATATTTTTCACCTAAAAGATTGTGGTAAGATAATAAAAGCTTATAAAAATACAATTTGCGAATTGATAAAAATCTATGTAATAGCACAATAGAAATGTCATAG
>JAIOIM010000801.1 GCA_019912505.1 Ignavibacteriaceae bacterium | reverse complement strand
AAACTTGCGCTACGCAATAAAGTAATATTATTACTCTTTGCACGCCGTTAGACGCAGTCACCGGTCTTGAACATTTTGGGGTATTTAAATTTCTTCATTATGCTGCTTTAACCGTTCGGCTGTTATTCAGATTTACTTTATAATCTTCTTCTTTACTAATTATTGCAAATATCTTTGTCATTAGTTTTCGTGCAACCGCTACTATAGCTTTCTGTTTACTGCCGCTTCTTTTGTAAACTCGTTCAAACTTATCGAGCAGCGAACCGTCTTTCCTTACTGTTATCCACGCTAATTGTATTACTATCGATCTCAGTTGTTTATTGCCGTACATCCCGCTTCTACCGCGGATTACTTTCTCTCCGCTGCTTCTTTCAGTTGGAGTTAGTCCCAGATAGTGACTCAGCTTCTCGCTGCTTTCAAATCTGTCTTTTCTATCGAACAAGTAGACGCTCATCCTCGCAGCGCTTATAATACCAATTCCGCTTATCTTTTCTATTCGTGTTATTCTTCCCCCTATCTGTTCGTCTTCTTTCATTTTCCCGATAATTTCTTCACTGTCTTTTATCTGGTTTACTACGAACTCATATTCATTCAACAGATTCCTAAACTTTAAATTAAACAGCTCTCCCTCAAAGGTCAACCCCTTCAACTTTTCAACCAGTCCTTTATTCCATTTCTCCCACTTCAAAGGATGATTCTTTTGTTCGAGCACGGCTTTTATTTGCCGTAGTATCTGTCCTTTTCTCATTTTCTGTTTATCATAAAACCGGAAGATGTACCTATACTCTCTTACGGTTCTTTCCGGCACCATCACTTCCCTCAGAAGTCCTCTGGATAGTTGGAAGGCTAATTTACGCGAATCAATCTTATCGGTCTTAATTGTGCTTCCGTCTTTATAAATTCTGTTTGTTGGTGTTACAATTATCTTATAACCTTTCTCAAAAAAATAATCGTATATCCAGAAACCCGTGAAACAACACTCGTATACAATTTGGTAGTCGGCGCCGGGATAGTTTGTAAATAAAAACCTCTCTAACTCCTCTGCCACGGGCTTCATACTAAATGACTTTAACTCCAGATCATAAGTACGGGTAGTTACAGCCCACTTTGCTTTGTGAACGTCAATACCGATGAATAATTCTTTTTTATCAAAGAACAAATTATCAACTACAGAACTGCTTTTCATTTGAGACCTCCATCAAAAGTTTTTAATTAGTTACGGAAATCTCAAAATAATTATTTCTTACATTTTAAACATACGTACTTGCCGATAACCCGCCGCCCATAACAGCAATGCAGATTAAAACGACAAAGCCAAAGATTTAGCAAACTGCACTTATCTTTCTT
>JAIOIM010000079.1 GCA_019912505.1 Ignavibacteriaceae bacterium | reverse complement strand
ACTAAATCCTCTAACTTATTAGCGTAATCATATACTTCAACATCTTTTCCGTTTAAGAAAGTTGGATCTTCTAATGAAGTGACAATCCACCTCCATTGTTCATTGCCATTGATTACAACTTTCATTGGTTTAATAAATGCCCCAACAGTAAATAAAATATCTTCCTCAAATAATTTGGTTTTATCATCTGCCATAATTATCCCTCATTAAAAAAGTTTCTTGCATTCTGCTGAATTGTTTTACTGATTGGAAAAACTCATCTAATTCATCATAATTTTTAAAAATGAAATCGTTTTTTATCTTCGCAAAAGGATTCTTCATCACTTCTTTTTTAAATTTATCACGAGAGTCTTCTTTAGAAATCACAAACATTTTTATTCTCAATTTATGTATCTGATATAGTCGTAATAATCCTTTTGTAATATCAGTTGTATGCTCTACTTCAAAAGCGTGTGTAGGATAACCTTCTTCATCAAACCAAATAACATCAACAAATTTTACCGTATCTAAACTTAACGAAGGTATTGAACCTTCTGGTATTTTCTTTTCCGAACAAAGATCACCAAGATTTCCAAAAATACTATTCTTAGAAATATCCGGTGTATAAGTGCGACAATTTAGATAGCTACCAATTAATATTAATTTCGCTTGAACATCAGAATGAGTTAATTCAACCTCATCCTTAATTTCAATATTAATAATTTTCGAAATCTTTTTTAATTTGGAGAAATCTTTCGAACTTTTCCTAAAAGAAAAAATCTTAACTTTATTACAATATAATTCTGGTATTTCTTCAAGATACAAACCATCTTCAGTTAGAACATTATGAAAATGATATCCGCCAGTTTTTGTCCTTAATAGTTTAACTCGGTTGTTAACAAAAACCGACAAAGAACCAACAGATATTTCAATTTTCGTTTGATATTTTTTGGCTATAACAAAAGCACCTTCTTTATTATAGTCAATTATTAAGCTCATAACGTCAGCATTTATTCCGTGCCAATCTTCAGTTCCACCAGAAACTAAATAAAGCATTCCATTCCCATCTTTAAATAATTTTCTAGAAGGTTTAATCTGGACTAATTTAGTTTTTTGAATAATTTCTAATTCTTTAATAACTAACAGTCTGTCGGCATCGGTAAATTTGATTTTTTTCATAGTCAATTATAATTAATGAATTGAAAATCTTTATAGCTACATCCAAATGGATCAAACACTAAATCGTTTTTAAAAGAATAATATTTTAAAACCCGAAGGCACAGTTCCATTGGGAAAACTGCGGTATGTGTTTTGTCAAAAGTAGGATCTATATTCCAGGTGTTTATTTGGTCAATCTCACCAAAGACTTTACTTTCTTGAACCGTTTTATAGTCGTATTGCCGTATATTCCAATCAATTAACTTATGCGTCTTTTTGCGATATACCATTAGGTATTCTGTAACAGCAGTAGGTTTGTATGCTAAAGGTTTTCTGTGTTGTCTAAAACTGGAATTGCGATCTTTTGCGCTGAACTCTGGTTTAACCCAAACAATATCATCAATAAATTCCCAGCCCATTTCGATTAAAAAAGGATGTATGTCGAATGGAATTGGATATCTCTTACTCGAATGTTGACGGCTAACTCGCGGAATAATAATTGGAGAAGTATTTAATATGAAAAATCTTCCTTCTTTAGTTATCCGATGAACTTCTCTAAAAACATCTCTCAAAAATTCCAAATACTCATCATAACTTTGATAAATTGAATAATCCCTTGCATTATAATAAGGTGGTGAGGTGAATGTAAGATGGATTGATTCAGTTGGAACAATCTTTAACACTTCGAGAACATCGCCATTTACAACAACATTTTTAAGATAGTCCGGAGATTTACAATGATCACCATTGTATTCTGAATTCGGCTGATCGAAATACTCTTTTTCGATTACGTTTTTAATTACTTCATTAGGGTGATTAATTAATTTTTTTAATTCAGCAGCAACTAAGTTGTTTTCATTAAAAACTAGCAAGCCTCGAATGGCTTGTAATACAATTTTAGGGTCGGAATCTTTCAAGCTTTTGATAAGGATAGGAATAGCATTTTTACTTCGCATTCTACCAATAGAAGAAATAGCTTCCCGCCGAACCATCGTGCTCTCATCAGAAATAGAAATATCTTCTAATTGAGTTAAATATTTCTCATCACATAATTTTCCGATGTTTTTAACTGCCAATAATCTAATCTTTTCAATTGGATGCTTACACAGAGGAATGAAATATTTGCCATCAAAGTTTTCTGGTAATCTACCCAATTTATCTAAAGTAAAATAAAGTGTTTTGGTATCATTAACAGGATTCAGATATTTACCAAGTTCACCATTATTACCGTTTTTTAATTCAGTTATTTCAGCTTTTGTCACAATATTTTCCTCAAATAATAAATCTTTGTCATAAATTTAACCAAATATTCGAACTGATTGTAAATTAAAAAAGAAGCAAGCTAACTCTTAAGCATTTTATCTGTAAATGAGCAAAAAAAAGAAGCCGGGTTAAAAATGCTAAACGGCTCATTTATAGATAAAATGCAGTTGTGCGAAATCGGGTTACTCGGACTATGGGTATTCAATGCCATATCCTTACTAACATGCACCGCCAAAGCATCTTCTATCTTAATATTTTTTATCTCATTTATTAGATATTTATTAAAAATTTATTAATTATCTGCTACCAATCATCTAATTGTTTTGATGGATCGTCTTATCTTTACATTTTTTACGCATCTATCCATTACGACTGCCATCACTCGTTTTGCCCCGGTATTGTTGTTTGATAACTGTAATTATTTAAGCTGCCCGTATACTTATTGCGGTACATCTTATTTGCCCGCTTTTACATTTGGGGCATAACCATACAGTATTAAATATTTGTTCATCCGTTCTGCCATACTGTTCGCCGGGCTTTGTATTGCTGCATTTGTTTTCACCTCCACCGATGCTTCCGGCAGAAACCAATCCTCTATTGTTGTATGCTTTTTTTAAGTAATACAAAAACTTCTTCTTGTATAAAGCCGATATTACATTCACATGAATAAAAAAGTTTTTATGGTTTGCTTTTTTAGCTCTTACCCATTCATTGCTTTGTTTATTTAACCCGCCGGAGTATATCGTCATCAAGATAACTCTCGTCTTTAAGTTTTTTACACTATCCAGAATATGTTTAACTTCCACCGGCGATAATACAATCGGTAGTTTTTGTTGCTGTAACGGGCGTATTATTTTCCCCACTACATCTTCCTTCCCCAATACTGCGGCGTAAAAAAACTTCAACGCGCTGTAGCACTGAAGTATGCCCGATGAGCTTTTTTTCTTTTCATATATCGAATGAATGTATGACTCAACTTCTTCGCTGCCTAATAAGTCGGGTGATTTACCATAATGTCGTACAAGCATTTTCATATGGTGAAGATAAATAACCTTGATACGCTCACTGAAGTTCTTTAAATCCATCTTCAAGAGCATCTTATCTTTTAGCGCTCCCAAAACAACTTTCCTTTCGTTTTGTTTATTGTTAGGGTGATAATGTACTCTTTAAGAAAACAAACTTAAATCCTTTTTTTTTAGAACACTCCGTAAAGTAAGTTCCATCAAAATGTCAAAGAACTAAAAGCTACCGCTATGCGGTTTCGTTCAACTCTAATTATACTGCACGACATTTACTCTGTTGGCGTGTTATACTGTGTGCAGCTGCAGTATAATATTCCGCCGATATTTTTTTATAATCTCTCAAACTCTTAAAATTCAAATCATTACGAAATTTATTAAAAATTTTGCCGGTACGATATGCCGAAGTAGCGTGCATAATAATGTTCCAGCCTAATATCAATCTAATGGACTCCTAACACCTATTCCACGGTTTAAAACATGAGTGTATATCATTGTTGTTAATTTTAGAAAACCTTCGAGAGGAGAATATTCCGCGCTGTGCGGAATGAAATGTAGAGCGGCATAATTGCTCTTTAGAATATGAAAACCTTTTTTGCTGATAACACACCCGTCTGCATTATTAATAAAAATAATTATTTCAACTTTAAAACCTACGCTGCTTAATACATCATTAAGCACTCGTTCTAAACCTAATACATTTTATGCGTTTGTAAATTAAATCAATAAATTTTAATAATCAAGTGCCGGGTTAGTTTTATGTATGAGTCCGCACTAAAAAGGTCAACAATTCAATTTGAGATAGAAATATAAACCGTTGAAACGGTTTCGTATAATATTAGGTTGTTGTTAACCCACGACTTAAGTCGTGGGTTAATGGCACAAAGATGAGCGC
>JAIOIM010000800.1 GCA_019912505.1 Ignavibacteriaceae bacterium | reverse complement strand
ATCCCCACCTCATCAATGGCAAACACTCTTTTATCCGGTGATTACATAATTATAAACAAATCGGCTTACGCAATTTTATTACCAACATATATTCCATTCACAGGTATTATACTTGAACCGAAAAATATAATTTCAATATCGCAGCCGCAAAGGGGTGATGTTGTGGTTTTCCAATTTATGGATGTTAACAAACTACTCCCCACGGCGGGGTTATATTTTGTAAAAAGAATAATAGGGCTGCCCGGTGATACGCTTGTGATAAAAAATAAAATTGTAAGCATAAACGGGGAAAAAATAAAACTGCAGGGCAAAGCAAAAGTCGACACAAACAACATAAAAATAAAAACCGACACCACACTTTATTTTAAAAACAAAAACTGGTGTGCCGATAATATGGGACCGGTTGTAGTGCCATACAAAGGGATGAAAATAAAATTAAATCATCAAAATATTTTTACATGGGGAATGATTATAAATCGGGAGTACGGTAAAAAAGTTGTAAGCATTGAAGGCACTGTAATAACCATTAAAGGCAAACCGGTGCGCGATTACATACTCCAAAAAAATTATTATTTTATGATGGGGGATAACCGCGACAACAGCATAGACAGCCGTTACCACGGCTTTGTACCCGAGAACTACATAACCGGCAAAGCGGAGTTTATTTACTGGTCGTACGGCAATATAATACGCTGGGGCAGAATATTTAACACGATAAGATAAGATCATTCACGTATAGTTTACCCGCTGCTTTCTCCTTTTGCCCGGTGTCTTCGATACGATCCGCCGGTGATAGTTTTAAAAATAATATTTTTCCCATTCGGCGGATCACTCAGCCACCTTTTGATGCAAGGTTGTTGAGTTTATTCCGAACGAAGTGAGTATTTGACTGCACAAGGTTGTTGAGTGTTTTCCGAACGAAGTGAGGAAAAAGTATCGAAACAACCGTGACTCAATAGACAATGCCGCATAACCAACTATTGTACATTATACATTTTACATTGTAAATTCTTCCCTGTAAATTTGCAACAACAGTTTATTGGAGCACTTATGATACGAGTTAACAAAAATATAAATTGTTATTTAAAGGGGTAACGGCAGTGAAGAAGTTTAATTTACGCGCTGCTGTTCCGGGTATAACTACTAAAATCAATTACACATTTGTTTCAAACACGGAACAAACACTCAACCACATTAGATTATTTCAAAAATTCATTCGTCATTCATTGTACATTATTCATTATACATT
>JAIOIM010000799.1 GCA_019912505.1 Ignavibacteriaceae bacterium | reverse complement strand
TAATTAATTATTTTCAGACTCAAAATTATAGGTTTTTATTGCCACGGGAAGAGAATAGAAGGTTTATAAATATTGTAAAGGAGTTTATTGTAAAAAACAGTAAACTGCTGCGCAACCTTTTAAAATTAGTAATTGCCGCAGGGTTAATCGTATTTATAGTTGCGTATATAAAACCCTCAGAAATTATAGAGACAATAATTACAGCTGACCCGTTTTTAATTTTTCTTGTTATCTTAATATTGCCTGTAAACTTGTTTTTCCAGTACAATCGGTGGAGAATAGCCTGCCGCGAACTGCTTGGGGTTACCGATAGAAGGAAGGTTATTACTTCTTTGTTTTACGGTTATTCTGCAGGCGCATTTACACCGATGAGGGTTGGCGAATATTTCGGAAGGTCGATGGCTTTTAAAGATAAGACTCTCCTGAACATTACAATAGCAACCGTTGCCGATAAAATATTTCCGCTTCTTATTGTGTTTTACGCCGGTACATTTTCTTTACTCCTTTTTTTGCAGTTCCGGTATAATCTGGTACTCTATGTTTCCTTACCCATACTTGCTGTTATTCTAATTTCATTTTATTTCACTATCATGTTGTTTTTAGATGCAGATTTTTGGAATAATATTTTGTTTAAAAAACTAAAATCATTCCCCCGGTTTTATAAATTGCTGCAGCGTTTTAGTGTATTAAAAAGTCTCAAAAAAAATGTGTCTGCAAAAATGACGCTTATTTCGATAGGGCAGTATATCTCGTTCATACTTCAGTTCGCACTTCTGGCGGCAGCATTTTCGGCGAAATATAATCTGATAAATTTTATATGGGCGGGTTGTTTGTTGATGTTTGCAAAAACAGTTATCCCGCCGGTTACAATAGGCGAGTTAGGCATTCGCGAAGGGGCATCGGTGTTTTTTGTTACACAGCTTGGCGGAACCGCTGCGGCTGCTTTTAATGCGTCAATCTTTCTTTTTATAATTAATATTTTGATCCCGTCTGCATTAGGCATGTTACTATTGTTAAAGAATCGCGATGATTAAAATCCTCCTTTTTCTTTCGATTATATTTTTAATTCACTATTTGTTTTTCCTTTGTAAAATATACGC
>JAIOIM010000798.1 GCA_019912505.1 Ignavibacteriaceae bacterium | reverse complement strand
CATTGATGTTTTTTTTTAACAATACTTGTATATTGTAAAAGAAATAAGAAAGCAGTATTACTTATCCCGCTTTTGGTGCGGGTAAAAACAACGGGATGTACGCTAACGTTATGCTCGATTTATAGAAACAAAAAACAGATTGATATGAATGAAATATTAGAATACTCATTAACCGTGTTTATCGGTTTTTTTGCCATCATGAATCCTATTGCAAATGTTCCAATCTTTTTGTCTTTAGTTCAGGATGCCGATGCACCCACAAAAAAGAAGATTAATAAGAAAGCCACAATCACTGCATTTTTAATTGTGCTTATATTTGCCATACTCGGAAAATTTATTTTTGAGATATTTGGAATTACAATCCCGGCTTTTAAAATAGCTGGAGGAATATTAGTTTTTTATGTTGGTTTTGAAATGCTTCAATCAAAAAAATCAACAGTAAAGCATTTGCAAAATATTGCAGTTGATGAAAATATTGCCATATCACCCTTAGCCATCCCTATTCTATCCGGACCCGGCACAATTGTAACCGCGATGAATTATGTTTCAAAAGCAGATTATTTACATACTGCTATTGTTGTACTCATTTTTGCAATAATGTGTTACCTTACATACTTTGCTTTTAGCGTAAGTGAAATTATTGTTGAAAAAATAGGTAATAATATTATTACGGTTGTCGGTAAAATTATGGGTTTAATCATTGCTATAATTGGCGTAACTATGATTATCGAAGGAATAAAACTTGCGTTTAACTAAGTAAATAAAAGTACCAATATTATATGCTGCTGATTTGAAAATTAACAAATTTATACGGCATCAACACAACTGACTTTGACAAGTAAGGAACAAATTTAATTAATGAAATAAAACAGTTCGCGTCTGCAATAGAAATAGGATATTATGGAAATAAAAAACAAATTGAATAGTAAGAGACTTATAAGTTGGGGCATTGGTTTTGTCGTACTTTTTTAATTAACGTTCTTGTTGAATCTACACTCTTGCCTCTCTTGGGCTTAGACAACACACCGAAGAATGATATTTACTTTATATGTTGGTGGATAGTTGTTGGGCTTTGGCTTTTGTTTGGAATAAAATTCTTGGAGTACAGAGAACGAAAGAAAATGAAAAACGATTAATTCTATTTTGTGTCTGTTGCAAATATTAGAATATAACTACAACAGACATAAAGGCTATGAGTAGAATAAGAAAATCTATTGACGATTTTTTTGAACAAGATTTGTTAAATTGTAAAAGAAAATTAAAAACAATATTTTTTATACTGCCTATTGGGCGGATAAGAAGAATGGCATATACACAGCCGTTAAGCACAAGCGAAAATAAAACCAACGACAGCGGATAATTTGCGGTAAAAATACCAAGAAATTAAAACGATTTAATATAGAGCCAACGTGCATATCACTTATAAATTATATATCCATCAAAAATGAGAAACAAATTTACATATTTAAAGAAAAAGCATTATATTTGGCAAAATATGACAAGAATTATTGTACAAGGCAAATGAAAGAAACATTCGGCGAATACGTAAAACGATTGAGGACAGAAAACAATCTGACTTTAACTCAACTTGCAGCTCAACTTGATTTGGATTCTGCAAATCTTAGTAAAATCGAAAATGGCAAGCGTGCTTTTGATGAAAAGCGTCTTATCAAACTTGCTAATTTTTTCAAGTTGAATATGGACAAATTAAAAACAGAGTTCTTTAGTGATTTAATTGCAAAAAAGATTTATCAGACAAAATGTTGTCATGAAACTTTGCTGCTTGCAGAAGAAAAAATCAAGTATTTGCAACAAAAAGAAATCAAAACCGGAGTTTTAAATCTTTAATATTATGAATACAGTATACGATGTAATCGAAAATATGGAAGTTATTAAAGAACCTCAATTTCTAATTGACTTCAAGAGTAAAAAGTCTATTAAGGATAATGTTGAAAAGAAAGCCCTGAAAGTGGTTTCTTTATTTAGTGGATGTGGTGGATTAGATTTGGGTTTTACAGGGGGTTTTACATTTAGAAATAGAGATTTTAAAAAGAATAATTGTAAAATTGAATTTGCGAATGATATCGACTCTGCCGCTGAATTAGTTTATAATTCTAATAAATATTTTTTTAACAATCATAGTCTGCATCGTGATGATATTAAAAATATTGATGCTAAAAATATTCCCGACTTTGATTTTCTAATTGCTGGGTTCCCTTGTCAACCATTTTCTAACGCTGGATTAAGAAAAGGTATAAATGATGAGCGAGGAAATCTATTTGAAGAATGCGAAAGATTATTAATAGAAGGAATGAAGAGAGGCAACAAACCTATTGGTTTTGTTTTTGAGAATGTTAAAGGGATAATGTCATCCAAAATGCCTGATGGTACTTCAATACCGAATGAAATTGTAAAACGAACAGAAAAACTTGGCTTCAAAACCAATTACAAATTATTCAAAACATCTAATTATGGTGTTCCATCAAATCGTCAAAGACTTATTATTGTTGGTGTCAGAGAAGATATTGACTACTTCAATTATAGTTTGCTCGACCAAGTTGTAGCTGAGAATAACTTGCCAAATGAAAATGATAATCCTTATGAATTGTTTTTAGGCTCAGTTCTATCAGACATTCCAGAGTATGCACCCCAATCCAAAGATTTTTGGAAATATTCACCAGGCGGTCAATATATGGTTGATAAAATAGGTCCCTGTAAAGACGGTAAAGAAGCATTGGAAAAATTCAAAGAAAAAATTCCGTTAAGTAGGATTAGTCAATCAATATCTCAAGGAAAATCTTGGAAAAGCATGAATCCAGATGATATGAATGAGCGTTTTAGAAAAATTTGGGATAATCCTCAAAAATATAGAGCACCTAATTTTTATAGGCGATTTGCATTAGGTGAAATAAATGGTACAATAACGGCTTCGGCACAACCAGAAAATTGTGGAATAACACACCCTTTTGAGAACAGACGATTCACCATTAGAGAAATTGCAAGAATTCAATCGTTTCCAGATAATTTTGATTTTCCATATAAAACGGTCGCGAATGCGTACAAAGTAATAGGTAATGCAGTACCACCAGTATTCGCATGGGTTCTAGCAAATGCAGTTTTGAAACATTTAGATAATGAGTAGTATTAATCATAAAAAAGCCTATATACTTGGACTTCTTGTTGGCGGGGGAAAAATTGACAAGGATGTTTTTGTAATTGACCTACCATTTAAAAAATGGGGTATGGAACCAAGTCGCATGAATATTATTGCGACAGATATTTTAACAAAAATTTGTCAATGTTTTAATTCCACATACAAGTTTAATGTAACTTATGAAATCAGTAGTAATAAATGGTTAATAAAACCAATGCCGGATTCAAATATCGAGGAACTTAAAAAGGATTTGGATGATTTACACTTACCAACGTCTGGTTTTTTACTTGCAAAAGCAGATTTAACTTTTGCAAAAATAGAACTTAAAGGAATTAGTATAGAAAGTTTCTTATCGGGGATATTTGATGCAAGAGCAAGTCTTGCACTTTCTCATCGCCGTTTTACAAATGATGCACCAGTTGTTTCAATTGAAATTCCCGGCAGCACTAAAAACTTTAAATTTGTAGTCCAATTATGCTCTTGGTTAACTGATTTAGGTTCAACTACAGACCAAATTTTATATAATCATCCAAACCAGCATGCTGCATCGGACCCAAATTATTGTGGCTGGAAAAAAGGGTTTAAAATTAGGTTTTTGGTTCGCTCTTTTCTTGCCCGACACTCGTTTGCCCTTCAATCCAAATCAATTGATATCACCAAAATCGAGGAAAGTCAAAAAAAGGATGAACAAATACCTTGTAATCTTAGAAAGTTAAGAAAACCAAGTCCAGTTACAATACATACTGACCAAAATTCAAATGATTTACCAACAGAAGTACGTAATAAAATCTTCTTTCATTATCATCATTTTTGCGCTGTAATAGGTTGTTCACATGCTCCAATAGAGGAAATAAAAAAATTAGTAGACCATAAAGAGTCATTTATAAGCTTTTATCCAAGGTTATCTAAGGGTAATAAGGAATTATTGTATAATCAGATAAAAATGATAAAGGAAACAGATTTTCCTGAAATGGAAATCAATATTCAAAAAAGCATTGTCAAAAACATTTTAAAAAATGAGCAATTGAATGACTTTTTAGGAATTGAACAAGGAATTGCTTACTTGTTCGCTGCAAAGCTTAAAGGGAAAAGGCATACGGGAAATATGAAAGATATAATTGATAAATGTATGGATGACGAAGTAGATATAATTTCTATAGGAAAAAATTTTGAAAGTCCTTTGGTTTTTACAAATAACTCCAATAATAGAGCATTTATTTG
>JAIOIM010000797.1 GCA_019912505.1 Ignavibacteriaceae bacterium | reverse complement strand
ATATACTGAAGAGTGGAAAGATAAATGGGATAATTTTATCCTCAGTTCCAACAACGGAACTATGTTTCACCTTCAAAAATTTTTTGATTACCACACCCCTGATAAATTTAAATTTAACCACTTAATTTTTTTAGACAAAGGGGAAATAGCGGCTGTACTGCCGGGCGGAATAAAAGACGATGGTCTTTATGAATCTCCCATCGGAGCCAGCTACGGCTCAATAGTTACACCGGATGTAAAGTTTTCGCGCGCAATGGAAATTGTTACTACTCTTCTTGATTATAGCCGGCAGCATGGTTTAAAAGAATTGATGCTTACATCTGCGCCGATAGTTTATGACGCTGTCCAGAATCAGAATCTCGATTTTGCAATGCTGTGGTCGGGCTTTAAGTACGATTTGCATTATATAAGCAGCGCTATAAAACTCGATGACAGAGATATTATTTCACGATTTCAACCGACTGTAAGACGAAACGTACGCAAGTCGTTGAAGAATCCTGATGTTCGCGTTGCAATGAATGATCGTTACGATGAATTTTATCCAATACTCATCGAAAATAAATCGCGCCATAACGTAAAACCCACACACTCTTTAGATGATTTATTGATGCTAAAAGAACTCCTCCCTGATAACATCAAACTAATAATGATTTATTACAAAGACCAACCGATTGCGGGCTCCAATTTATTTATCGCAAATAAACAAGTTTCTCTTTGCTTTTATAATATGCTTAGGTACGATTTTGAATATTTAAAACCGATACATCGCGTGATGTATGAAGTTATAAAATGGTCAACCGAAGAAGGTTTTCAATATGTGGACATTGGTGTTTCCCAAGATACAAAGGCAGAAAACCCGATGACCCCAAGTTACAGTCTTATCGATTTTAAAGAAAAATTTGATGCAAAAACTGTAATGCGAAATACTTTTTATATAAAACTTTGACGGCTATGAAAAAAAACAGACAAGTCGTAATTGCATTTCTCGGCAATTTCAATTACGACTCACGCTGTCTTAATCTGCATCACTCTTTCACACAGCGTGGTTACGATGTAAAAGTAATTTCCTTCGATTGGCTTACCCCAAACTTCAAAGAGCAAATTGGCGATGTTTCCGTACTTAAACTCAAAAAAAAATCATCGTTTATTTATTACCTAAAATTTGCAAGTCAGCTTATTATAAACCTACTCGGAACAAACGCCGGCTTTTATTTTGCCGAAGATGTTTACACTTTACCCTTTGTTGTTTTGATTGCTAAATTAAAAAGAGGTAAAGTTTTTTATGATTCAAGAGAATTATACGGATTCCTTGCCGGGCTGCGCGATAGACAAATAATTCAAAAATTACTATTTAAAATAGAAAGCATTTTTATAAGATACGCGGATACCATAATCACTACCGGCGAAATGGATTCTGAGTTTATACAAAAGCAATATAAAATAAATAATACCCTCGTTATCAGGAATCTTCCCCTTTTTCAACCAATTGATTCTCCCTACAACTTTCGCAAAGTGCTATCACTAAGTAATGAAACAAAAATTCTTCTTTACCAGGGTGTAGTTTTGCACGGTAGAGGATTGAGCTTACTTTTGAATGTTGTAAAAAAAATTAACGATATTGTTTTGGTTGTAATGGGTGATGGTGAACAGAGAGAGTTTTATAAAAAATCGGCAACTGATGCCGGACTTATTGACCGCGTATATTTTATGGGGAAAATTCCTCAAAGGCTGCTATTAAATTATACTGCTGGTGCAGATATAGGCTTTGCATTAATTGAAAACATAAGCTTGAGTTATTATTACGCTTTGCCAAATAAAATGTTTGAATACATTCATGCCGGATTGCCGGTAATTGTAAGCAATTTTCCGCAGATGAAAAAAATTGTCGACGACTACAAAATTGGTTTTGCGGTAAATCCGGAAGACGACAAAGAGATAACAGGGGCAGTTGAAGAATTGATTCACAACAAATCAAAATATGATGAATTTACATCAAGCTGCCGCAAAGCTGCGGAAGTATTAAACTGGGATGCAGAAATAAAAAAACTATTTACGGTAATTGAATAATTATTT
>JAIOIM010000796.1 GCA_019912505.1 Ignavibacteriaceae bacterium | reverse complement strand
ATTATTTTATTTGTAGAAATGTTAATACGGGGAGTTTGAGTTTAAAATTTTCAGCGGCTTGGTGCTTCAGTAAAAAACTACACATCAATTAAAAAAACAGTGCCTCGAAAAAGCACGGAAGCACGGAAATGTTGACTGCCTTCTTTTTTACTTTAGCAGTACCATCTTTTTTATTGATGAAAATATTTTACCCGTACCAACTTCAACAGAAGTTAAGCTGCATAAGTATACCCCGGAACTTAGATTGGAGTTACCGCCATTAAACTCAACTTCGTATTCCCCGGCTGCTTTTGATTCATTGACGAGTGTAGCAATTTCGTTCCCTAGAACATTGTAAACTTTTAGACTGACAATTGACCATTGACTATTGACCTTTTGGGGTATCGTGTATTTTATCTTTGTACTCGGGTTGAACGGGTTTGGGTAGTTTTGATGTAAAACAAAATTTTCGGCAATTGCGTTATCATCGTTTACATTTGTTATTGTCGGGCTGCCGGCATCTAACCATGCCTGATGAATCATTGTTGTAAGAATGTTCGATGCGCTGCTGAAGAGATAAATTGTAATCCCCGAAGAATATTCCCACAGTTTTTGATAATATGTGTCGTTATACTGACCGCTTGAAAAACTTTTTGCATAGGTGTCGGCAAGCAAAACAGAATCCACATATTGGTAGTTGTAATAAATAAAATTGAATACATAATCACTTGCGTTGTCAAAAGTATCCACCGGGCTGCCGGCATAAATAATTTGAGTTGAGTACCTGCTTATCATGTTGGATTCATAACGTGAATGAATTCCACTTTGATTTGAAAACTGACCGTTATAGTTTCTTGTAATATGAAGCGGCATATGAGCATCCGCAACATAGTGCCCGAGATCGGCAGCAAAAACCATTGCTTTGTTCCAATCTTTCCGGGTAAAACAGCTTATTAAAGAATCGTAAGTTGTAAGAATTGCCCACGGTAAAATTCCCTGATCGAGCACAAAGTTGTAACCGTGCTGCGCAACTACTGAATCAAAATTTTGGGATATTCTGCCTGTTGTAATAAACTCGTTGTAATTGTCGATGTCTATGTAATGTTTCGGTGCTTCATTCGGGTCTTGGTTTTTTCTAATATCTGCATCGGAAGCGTGGTCTGCAAGAAAAGCTGACCAGTTAGTTAAAAAGCTCAAATCAGATGGCCACGATAGAACAATGTTACCGCTGATTATTCTATGCCCTACCGAACCCCAGCCAAGTGAAACTAATGCAACTGCAATTAAAATTAATAGTAACGAGATTTTTGATATTTTATTTTTCATAACACCGAATTATTTTATTAAAACAAATATACCTAAGCCCGGGGAGTAATTCATAATAGTTCAGAAGATATTTTACTTATTGAATTTCGAAAAAATTTCGCCACGGTAAAAATTTATTTGGGTTGTTTAAAATAAAAAATCCCGGCTGTATTGCTGCAGCCGGGATAAAGAAGGGTTAGAAAAACCTTACTTCAAGAGCATCATTTTCTTTGTGTTTACAAAGTTTTTGCCAGATGTATTATCTACAGCAATCATTCTGTATATGTAAACACCCGAAGCAAGTTTATGTTTGTTTGCAGAAATATCAAGTGTATAATATCCTGCTGATTGTTCTCTGTTCAACAGTTCTGCTACTTTTTGACCTGTAATATCATACAATTCAATTGTAACCCGGCTGTTGGCAGGAATTTGATAATCAACTCTTGTTGTCGGGTTGAATGGGTTCGGATAGTTTTGGCTTAAGCTAAATACTGTAGGAACACCAACTTCAACTTCGGTTGTGGCACTATATGTATAGGTACCATCAAGGTCAACCATCTTTAATCTGTACTGATATTTACCTGAGTTCAGGTCTTTATCAATAAACGTATATGTTTTCTTTTCGGTGCTTGTCCCTGCTGCGCGGATGCTTCCGACTACTTCCCAGCTGCTGCCAGTTGTTCTTTCAATCTGGAACATTGAAGTATTTGTTTCGGTAGCTGTTTGCCAGTTGAGTATAACATTTCTATCTTCAACAGTTCCCGCAAACGATTCAAGTTCAACAGGAATTTGAGCTGATGATTTGTAAACGCCAACACCGTTATTTGTAGATAGAACATAAATGAAAGCTGTTCCATCGGGGTTAACCATAATGTCAACATCACCGGTTCCGCCTGCGTTTGCGTTGGCACCAAGTGTCGTCGTCAATCCGTAAGTAGTTGCTGACGAAAGGTCACCGTTTGGAACTTCTACTATACGTGCATTTTCATTTCCGCCGCCATATTGATATGTAGCGAAATATTCACTTCCATTTACTGTTCCGATAAATTTAATTGCGTTACTACCGGTTGCAACAACAGTTCCGGGAACTGTGCCGAGCAGTGTACCATCTGCAGCGTATTTACGCGCTGATTGTCCGCCTGCATTCCAGTAGAAACTTCCGCCCCAGATAGGACCAACAGAAGCACTTCCGCCGGCAGCGTTATCGCTTAAAACAATAATTTCCGGAGCAGCATTAAACGAACCACTTGTCATAGTCCATTTAAATACTTTACCAATGCCGGTAGTTGCACTTGCAGCAAAGATAGCGGCAGTGTTATCATTATAATTAAATGCAACTGAAAACTTATCACCTAAGCGAACAACTTCAGAAGCTGTGTAATCTACCACTACTGCTGGTACAGCTGTTAAAGAGTCCCACATGTAAACTTTGAAACCAGCAGTTGATGCGTTGGTCGTCATGTTACATGCAAATACTTTACCGTCTGCCGAAACTTCAACATCGTTAAGCGCGAATAAACCGCCTGTAACGCCTGTTGTGTTTAACTCGCCAAGATCAGCGCCGGTTAAACCGTCAAGAACTTTTACGAATAAACCGCCATTACGGCTTACAACAAATACTCTATCTACAAGAGATTTGGCTTCGGACATTACTCTACCATGAGCAACTCCGCGTTCGGTATTGCTGGTAGTAAACCAACTTGGTAAAGTAGCATTTGCTGCTGAACGCTCCCATGTAGTTAATACAGGAGGTGCTGTGTATGGAATACCTACAACTCTCAATAACCAGGCTCTTTCAGTTGTAATTACGAGAGGGAACCAGCCGGTGCCATCGTAAATAAAACTTCTGCCCGGCGTGCTTAGAGGTGAGTTGTGTGCACCCATCGGATACAAGATTAAGGAGTCAAATGTAACAGAAACCCAGAAATCTGTTCCAGCCATCATAACAGGTGCGTCATCGCCCAATGGCAATGTAACATATGCGCCTACCGTACCCGGTACCACATAATTTTCGCCTGCGAATTTTTTTGTATAAAGGGGAATACCCGGAGCTAAACTATCAGTTCCGGCAGCCCATACTGTTACCAAGATGGAATCGCTGCTGCTTTCATTCCTATAAAAAGCATCAATGTTTGCAAGTTGCATATCGTTTGCTGCGGTAAAACGAACACCTGCAGTAGCAGGAATGTAGTTAGTACCGAAACCGATAAATGTGCTAGGAACATTTGGACCATTATCATAATGGAGTCTGATTGTTGAATCAGGATAAACAAGAGTTCTGTAGAAAGCCAGTGTATCGTTGCTTGTCATAGAATCACCGGCTGCAACAACTGTAGCAACTGTTGTAAAGGTTCCTCTTCCGGCAACTATATCAGCTATACTAACCGTATCGGTTCCGCCAAACGGAACGCCGACCGCAGTTGAATATGGAATTCCGGCAACGCCGTTAATCCAGAAATTTACCTGATAAGCTGGGGAAAGAAGACCAACATTAGATACTAATGCTTTTAGGTTTACAGTTCCGCCAAGTTTTTCATTGTTACCGTTTCTGATAGAATTAATTGGGTTAATAACAGCAATACTGTTGTTAACATTGCTTGAATGTACCGGGGTTAATCCCTCACGGTTAAATGTTACATAAGGGTCAACTCCTTTTTCAAAGAGAGAAGTAACATTATTCATTTTATATGGTGTTGGTATGCCATCAACCTGATATAGCCCCGAAAGAGCATAATCGTTATCCTGCATTTCGTTAACTGTTATATCATCTAGGTATAGATTCCATTCGTCTGCAATACTGTAACAATGGAAACCAAAATAAAATACACCTGTAGTAGCAGGGGCATAAGTTATGGTTTGCGACATATATGTTGTGTTGTTCAATGCCGGATGATCAGCAAGCATTGAATCCATACCGGCTGCATTTTGTGCATGACCGACATATACGTTTAACTTTTCGGGATAGGATGAACTTGCTGTTGCATAATAATATGTAACGCTGTAGGTTTTACCAGCAGTTAATGTAACTGCAGGACTTAACAGCCAATCATCTGCAGCAGTTGTACTGCTGTAATAATAGGCAGCCGAAGCAACGCCTGTATTCGGTTTTAATGTGCTTCTAATCCATGTATTTGAAGCGTTAACATTTTCAACTGCCCAGCCTGCTGGCGGGAATGAAGTGTTTTCAAATCCTTCGGTATAAGGGAATGTATTTACTGTATACGGGTTTACGGTAAGCACACCAGATACGTTATTTGTACCATCCCAGAAACCGCCGCCGCCGCCGCTGAAGCCGCCGTAGGTGTAAGGACCTGTTTGTATCTGGAATCTGCTTGCGTAATAATATGTGCCCGGTGCAAGGGTTGAACCGAAGTCAGCCATATATTCGTCATTATTACCAGATTCTACATTAAATGTAGCAGGAACCCAGGTAGTCCAGGTATTAGGATTTGTATTTGCATTGCTTACGCCAAACCATGCCTGAATTCCAGGTGCAGCTCCGCCAACTGTTACATCGGTTAAGCCTGCTTCGTAAATTTGTGCATATGCAGTTGCATTTGAACCTGCAGTGATAGTAGCGGTTCCTGGCCATTGTAGGTTATTCCAGTCTGCCTGAACTGCGGGTATTTCTTCAATTGTAATATCATCTAACCCTGTACCGTAAGCACTAAAGCTTGCGTCGGTTTTATCTCTCCATCTCATTACAACGGTTGAACTACCGTATGGGGAAAGATCGAGGATTACTTCCTCATAAGCCGACATTGAAGATGCTGCAGAAAGTACTGCAAGTGTCGTCCATGTTGCGCCGTTATCTGAGGAAATTTCGAAGAACGTAGAATCGTGCAATGCTATTGCGGGGGTAATCTCACCGCCGCCGGCAGCTTTTTTATCCATTTCTTCAATATCATTTTCTGATTTTCCTGCTGTTATATCATCATCTTTCCACCAGAAGGAAATTCTTGGTGCAGCAGGTAATACAACCGGTGGGGTTTGCAGATATGCATTAAGGGTTGAAGAAAAATTGTAGCTTACACGTGCTGCGTAGCTTCCGGAGTGAGCTTCAGTTCCACGGTTCCAGAAACCATTTGTATTTAACCAGCCATCCGGCGGAACTACTCCGGCTTCAAATCCTTGAGTATAAGGAAATGAAGATATTGTATAATCCATACCTGTTCCGGTTAGTGCTGCATCGTGGTCTGCGTCTAAAACATTAGCACCGAAACGGAGGGTTGCACTTTTTGCACCAACGGTTGTTGGATTAAAAGCAACAGAAACCGTCATGCTCTGTCCTACTGTTAAGGAAACAGGATAAGTGTTAACATCAGTTAGTGTGAAAAAAGAAGAATCATTGCTAACAAGAGCGGTTGAACTTACGGTTAAAGTACCAGCACCGGTATTTGAAACTGTAAATACCTGTTCCGTACTTGTTGAACCAATCTGAAGACCGCCAAAATCTTTGGAATCGGGAGTGACCGAAAAGATTGGGTTGGCAGGAATTTCTCTTACTTGAACATTGTCAACAGAGAGGTCGTTGTCGCCATTGCTTACAGTTGATTCACCATAAAAAGCAATTTTTACGTTTCCACTATATGCAGCAAGCGAAAGAGTAATATGCTGCCCGGTGTTAGGAATAGCGGCAAGTGCCGGAGTGGTTGTATTATCCCAAATTTGCAATGCGCTGGCAGCAGACCAGGTAAGCCCATTATCCACTGAAATTAGGACTGCAAATTTATCATCGTCACCAACAACAGGGTCAGGTGGATTTGAGTTGCCATAATCGGTTAACGCCATATCGAACTCAAATTGATAATCGGTTGAACCGTCACCAAGATTGATAGTTGGTGTTACAAGCCAATATTTTGCGAAGGTGCCGTATATATTTACTCTGGCACTTCTGTCAAGGGTAGTAGTAACATTTCCAAAATCATCCGGAATCCATCCCGAAGTTGTAGAAGTTAATACAACAGGATCGGTAAGCAAACCGTTATATCTCATCCAGTTTGCCGGAGGATAAAACGCTGCAAAATTTTGTGTAAATGGTGGGGTAAGTACCGCACTTGCAGATGCAGGTGTAAATGTATATGCGCCCACACCATTATTGGTAGATAATGTAAAGATAGTGAATGTTCCATCTCCGTTATCTTTTATAGACACATCACCAGCACCATTAGTATTTGTTGATGTTCCGAGAGCCGGGGTACTTGCAACAATACCTGCTGAAGTATAACCACCCGTTACATCTACAATCTGAACTCTTTCCCAAAAACTTGCAGTTGAAGTTATGGTTGTGCCTGGTCCATACAAATAAGCAGCAACATATTGTGAAGCACCGCTGCCAAAATATTTTATTGCATTACTATTTGTAGGAATTAAGTTAGCATCAACCTTTCCAATAAGTGTGTTTGAGAGGTCAACTTGAGTAATTAGTTGTCCGTTACCATTTACATAATAGTTAGCCGGACCAACAGCAACGCAAGGAGTCGTTCCGGAAGTTAAACCAGTAACAGTTACTGGGGTAGCTGTAAAAGATGCACCGTTATCGGCGGTAGTAAATTTTACAATATCGGTGCTCGAAGCGGCAACGGCATATATTGTCACCGAGTTATCGCTGTTTGAACCTGTTACAGTTAGTTTGTCACCCAGCCTGTAGGTCCCGACGTTATACGAGGCAACAAGAACCGGATTAGCCGCTTCATTTGCCCAGCTGTAAACATTATAAGCTGCAGTACCTGTTGAAGTCGTTAAATTGCTTGCGTAAATTACGCCGTCAGAAGATACTTCAACATCGTTTAATGTAAATAGTCCTCCGGCAATTCCGGTAGTACTAAGTACACCAACCGAATCGCCGGTAAGGGCATCAAGGATGATTATGTTTGTGGCTCCATTTCTACTAACAACATACAAGCGCTGTTGTCCGCCAACTAATCCATAACCAAATCCACGTTCGGTATCTGTTCCGAACCATGCAGGTTTATTAGCTGTTGCGGTAGATTTCTGCCATAAAGTAGAAATCTGTGCGAAGGATGTTGTAGAAAAAAGGAGTGTTAACATAACCATCATTAGAATAGAAGTAAAAAACTTCATCCTCTTTTGGGATAGTAGAACCTTGGACATATAACCTCCATTAGTTATTGTGATTTTTGTGTGTGACTAAATTAGTCTTGAATAATAAAATTGAACAGCGGCAAAAAATGCCGTATAAGTTTCTGTCCTATATTTATCGGGGATTGAATTCACTAGTAATCCGCAAATTGTAATTCCAACTTAACAATTTTATATTTTCAAAGCAATCTTATTCCTTAAATTGTTCTATTATTTCACTTAATTAAAACAGTAAGCGTAATATTTGCCGTTAAATTTAGCTTCATCTGTTTATATTTTACACGAACATAAACAGAATGCAAGTAAAAAAAACAAAGTGCTGCGACAAAAGATATTGTGAAAAGAAATTTCCCGAGGATAAAAGATAAATACTTTTATAAGTCCGCTCTAAGAATGTCATTCCATAAAAACGGGGATCTGAAACCCTGCGTATTCAAATGAGGATTAAAAGGAAATGATGATAAAATAAAATTGGCGGTTCAACATATTTTTCAGACTCGGAGTCTAAAAAAGAAGCAGGGAAAGTTCTTGATGAATTAGAAAAATATCTATCTGGAAAAGTTCACACCGTTTCATCTCATCAAAATGAATTACGAGACGCGATTAATTTTGCTCAATTATATTTAAATAATGAATGAGTCTGGTCTAAAAAGGTCAACAATTCAATTTGAGATAGAAATATAAACCGTTGAAACGGTTTTCTATAATATTAGGTTGTTGTTAACCCACGACTTAAGTTGTGGGTTAATGAGAAAAGATAGAGAATCAAAAACGGTTTCAACCGTTTACAACCTTTTTAGACCAGACTCATGAATAATGATGACCGGCGTTTTTAAATGTACGGTGTGTGTTAAATGTTTTTATGTTTCAACGGGATGCAGTTATCCCGTAAGCATAAAACCGGGACCTCTCAAAAATAAATATTCATGCTAACCGAGCTGATGTTTAATACTCAGCGCCCGAAATAAATAACTTTTAAAACCGTCCCGTATAATTTTAAATGACTAACAGCTTTATAGTCTAAAAATTACAAGCCGGAAAATTTATGTTCTCGGAACCATTGAACTAACCATTGCCGCAACCTGGCGCGAAACCTTCTGGTTGTACTCAAGAGTTAATTTTTTGTGATTTATAAGATCGATAATAGTACCTATTAAACATAACCCGCCGGTGAAGAGATAAAGTATTCCCATTCCAACCTGGTCGAGAATAAAACGATGCACCCCGCTAACACCGAGAAACCCAATTAGCGCAAGAAGAAGAATTGTCTGCGAGTCTTTTCTTTTTGCGTTATATAAAGTAGCAAATTGATTAACCTGAACATCCGAAAAATCGCGAACCAATCCTTCAACATTAAATAGTTCTTCGGCTTCGAGGTTGGGCATTAGTAGTAAAAGATTAGCCATAAAATAACTCCTTTTGGTTTTGAGTAACGATTGATTTATATCTGGTCATTGACATTTTTGTAAGAACATAAATGCGATGAACTAAAAGCGGCAACGCTATTATACCAAGCGGATGTGCCGCAAACGAACTTTTAATATCTAAATGAAAAAGATAATGTATTGAATATCCTAACCCGCATCCGGGACAAAAACCGAGACCGAGATTTTTTATCGGGCAAACAGTAAAATGGTTTTCGCCGCCGAATTGCACCAAGGCAAGGCATAACAGCCCTGCCGTCCAAATCACCGCTTCAAGATTAACACATTTTAATATTATGTATATCTTCTTTTTCATGCTAACGGTAAAATAATGCAAAAAAAGGAGTCAATCAAAAATTATTTTGATAAGTGGAAAAAATAAATTGTGGAGTGTAATTTTCTGATGTGCCGAAAATGGGAGAGCCCGTAATATAAAAACCCATTGCGGTAGGCTGAGAAAAAGGAGTAATGCCTTCCGCAATGGTTAGGAGTGCCAATAAATATTTTATTTATAAGAATGAAGTACTTTCATATAATTTGCACGCTCAAATGCTGATGGGTCGGCTACATTTTTATAACTCATGCTGCCTCTCATCTGTTCAAGCGATTCATACTCGTGAACTTCCATCCAGTATTTTAAATTATCAAGAACTTCGGTTAAATGTCCGATACCAAATTTTAGCAGGCACGACAACATTTGGGTTACCTTTGCGCCTGCCATAATCATTTTAATAACATCTTTTTCGTTATAGATGCCGCTTGTTGCCGCAAGATCCGCATTCACTTTATCATAAAGAATAGCAATCCATCTTAGCGGAAGTCTCATTGCCATCGGCGTACTTAACAATACATTCGGCACAACTTCGAGTGTATCGAGATCAATATCAGGCTGATAAAAACGGTTGAATAAAACCAAACCGTCTGCGCCTGCGTTATCTAATTGTTTGCTTATACTTGCAACTGATGTAAAGAAAGGATGCATTTTTACTGCTACCGGCACGGTAACATTTCTCTTTACTGCCGAGACTATATCAACATATCTTTTTTCCACTTCGGTGCTTGCCAAACCCATATCTGTTGCAAGCAAATAAATATTTAACTCTAACGCATCGGCTCCAGCCTCTTGCATTTTTTTTGCGTACTCTACCCATCCGCCGAGAGATTTTCCGTTTAAACTTGCGATAATCGGAATATCAACAGCATCTTTTGCTTTACGGATATGCTCAAGATATTCTTCCGGTCCGGTTTTAAATTCAAATGGCTCCGGAAAATATGACGTTGCTTCTGCAGAACCCTCGGAGATTACGGATGTACGAAAATCAAGTTCGAGCGCTTCATGCTCAATCTGTTCTTCAAACAATGAATACAAAACAACCGCTGCCGCACCGGCGTCTTCCAAAGCTTTTATGTTTGCGATATCTTCAGATAACGGACTTGCCGAGGCAACCAAGGGGTTTTTTAACTCTAATCCTAAATAATTAGTTGATAGA
>JAIOIM010000795.1 GCA_019912505.1 Ignavibacteriaceae bacterium | reverse complement strand
TTGTGGAGGTGGCGGGAGTCGAACCCGCGTCCGAAATTAAGACACCAAGAACGTCTACATACATAGTTTGTTTTTGTTTTAACTTAAAGTTACCAAACAAACAAGGATCGCTTTAAGCCTGCCTGCTTTAAATTCGCTTTACGGTCACAGACACTCCGCTAGGCTATCGTACATAAACGACGTTCGATTAAATCCCTATACGCGAAGACTTAAGGAACGGCTCCGTAGTTTACCTACGCAGCGAGGGCGTAATTATATTCGCCAGTTAATGTTTTGTCCCAATTTTTTAACGTGTCTTCGGGGAACACGATACGCAGTTCTTAGCCTCTTCAATCCCGTCGAAACCAATTTCACCCCCGGGAAAATGTACAATGTACAATGAATAATGTACAATTGCTTTTTTATTTCCAGGTTATATCTGGAATATTTGAGACTTTATTTTCAAAACGTGAAAGAACAAAAAACAGATCCGATAATCTGTTCAGAAAGATAATTAAATTTACACCAACTTGTTCGGTCTTATTTAATTGCACTACTTTTCTTTCGGCGCGTCTTGCAACAGTACGGCAGACGTGCAGCAAAGCAGCACTTTTACTTCCACCCGGAAGAATAAAATTTTTCAGCGGATCAAGCGTTGTTTCAAAATAGTCAATAGCTTTTTCCATTTCGGAAACATAGGATGCAGGAATTCTTTTGATTTTTAATTTTTTATTTTTTTCAGTTTCAGGTGTGGCTAAATCCGCACCCGCAGCAAAAAGCATATTTTGAATTTTGCCGAGAAGATTTTTTATTTCTGCATCTTTTACTTCTGTAACCGCATTACCTATAAAAGAATTAAGCTCGTCAATTGTGCCGTAAGCTTCTATTCGTAATGAATCTTTTGATACACGCTTACCGCCGAATAAACTTGTTTCGCCGGTGTCACCGGTCTTAGTATAAATTTTCATTTCTTAAAAGGAGTTGAATAAACTGTAACATTAATTTTTCCGTTTACACTAACCGCGCTTAATAATGTTCCCTCTTCTATAAATTCTTTACGAACATAACCGAGACCAATTGCTTTTTTACATTTTGGAGAATATCCGATTGAAGTAACTAAACCGGCATCATTACCTTCTGCGTCTGTAAGTTTATAAACTAATGAACGCTCCGGATTTTCCTCAAACTTTAAACCGGTTAAAAACTTTTGCGCTTTTTGGTACGTGTCAAGCCTTGCAATAACTTCCTGTCCGATGTAACAACCTTTATTAAAATCGACTATTCCAAGTAACTTTGCTTCGTGAGGATTAAATTCATCATTTAATTCATTCGGTGCTTTCGGAATACCTCTTTCAATTCGATATGCTTCGTATGCATCTTCCCCTATTAAACTAAAATCGAAAGGACCGGAATTATTTATCATAAACTCAAGTAATCTTTTTCCGCTGCCGGGCTCTGAAATAATTATAAATTTCGAGTTGTCATTAACATCTTTAAGTTTCATCAAGAAAAATATCGTGCCTTCTGCATCTATTATTCTAAATTTATCATAATGTATTTCATTAACAACTTTTCCACACACAAGCGAAATAAAGGAATCTGCCTGCGGTCCGATCAGTTCTAAAATTGCAAATTTACCTGTTACATCCGAGGCAACAACATCATCTGTAATTATATATTTTTGAATCCAACGTAATACTTTTAACTGATGCTCAGAGCTTGTTAACATTATTAAATGCGACCCGAAGTTTACCAATTTCGCAACATCAATTATTCTTCCTTTTTCCGTAACGAAAATAGTATCCTTTACATCTTCCTTTATAAGATTTTTAACCGAATTTGTACTTATTCTATTCAATAGATCGAGGGCATCATTTCCTTTTAATTCAATTACACCACCGGCAGAGATATCTCTTAAAGCAACACCTTCGTACAATGAATGTAGTTCAACATCGAGATCTCCAAAAGATTTAATTTTAATTATATCTTCTTCCTGCCAAAACGAAGCTCCAAGCTTTTCATAATATTCTTGAAGCGGTGATGTTCTAATTTTTTCTTCGGTCATTTGTTTCCTCTTATTATCCAAGAGTTTACATTGAAGCATGCATAAAAATACAGCGCTAATAATATAATTAATGGATAGTTTGAATTGATTTTTTACAAAGCAAATATTTTGGGCTATTACAGAAGCCTAAACTAATATGGACGCGTTACCTTTTTATTACGAGAATTAACATATAAACTGTCCTTTTCGTTCCATACAAATGCAATAGAATCCACAGCGCGAAGTGAATCCCCATAATCAACATACACATACTCAAAATAATCGGGGAACTTATCATTATTTACATTTGCAATTGTACGCTTAAAGCTGATTCCCTCGTACGTCATCAACAGATGCGGAAATGATGTTAAACCATCAACGAAAAAATAATTATACATTATATGTCCGCTGCCCCTGGCATAGTGAAAATATGATTGAATAAATTCAGTTCCTTTATAAATCCATTTATGCAGACTTATTCTGTTAAAACCTCCATGCGAAGGTATAGGGGCTTCCCAAACAACACTAAATTCATCGCCATCGCATTTAAATAAGACGAGATAAAAGAAAGCGGTGCCGAGTTCGGTACTATCAAGGTCAATAAAACTTTGGTCCCAACCGACAACATTTTTTGCTTCAATTAATCTTTCCCCCGGTTTCGACCTGGCGATTACACCAAAAACATACTCTCTGTTTTTGGGATAATATAGTACAGCCTGTTTCGGAATATTATACGTAAAGGTTTTGTCAAAGTCTACTAAATAAGTTCCTTCAGGGTAGTTATCAAGAACATACTCGTAAAGTGCAATGGTATCACACGGCGTTCTGTTTACTGCCTGCTCTTTCATTCGCTGAAGATTAAAACGCTGTATTTCAATATCCTTCTCAGGCGACCGGGAAACATCTTCGCCGGCAATAGTTTCCGGTTTCGGTTCGGGTTCGCCGCCGCAAGCAGATATTAAAAAAAGGAGCGAAAAAGAAAATAATATTAGTAATATTTTTTTCATTACTATACCTTTATTAAGGTTAAAAGAAAATAGAAAGCAGGAATTGATTTTTTAAACAATACTGTACAAAAATAACAAAAAGACAATCGGTATAAAATTGATTTGCCTGTTTTGCAAAAATATATTATAACGAAAATTCTTTTAGAAAATAAGCTGAACTTAAAATGCCCAATTGAAAATGCTTTAAATCAAAATGTTCATTAGGCGAATGTAGGTTTTCGGAATCTAACCCTAACCCCATTAATACAGGTGGAACTTTTAATTTTTTTGTAAATGTTGCAACTATTGGTATCGAACCCCCCTCACGTATAAAAACAGTTTTTTTACCAAAAGCTTTTTCCATGGCTCTTGCCGCAGC
>JAIOIM010000794.1 GCA_019912505.1 Ignavibacteriaceae bacterium | reverse complement strand
AGTTTGTATTTAAAATTTGGTTTATACTAAAGGGGCTGGTTTAAAAAGGTCAACTATTCAATTTGAGATAGAAATATAAACCGTTAAAACGGTTTCGTATAATATTAGGTTGTTGTTAGCCCACGACTTAAGTCGTGGATTAATGGGGAAAAATAGAGAATTTCAAACGGTTTCACCTGTGTACCGTTGCGTAACCGTTTACAACCTTTTTAGAGCGGGCTCACTAAACATATCCGGGAAACTAAGGTTTGCTGCGGGGAATGGGCGGCAGTAGTGCAGCTAAATTTTTATTCAATTATTTCTAAAGGTGTTTTTTTATTAAAACAATTTATCGATATTAATTATCGCTGTTTTTTAAAATAATGACATGTTTGATTTTATCAAATATTTGCTTTTCTCTTAGAATAAAAATATATTTGTTGCTCGTTTTTTTATTCGGGCGGACGCCGGAGTTGGAGAGCCGGGGCGGACTGTAAATCCGTTGGCAAACGCCTTTGGGGGTTCGAGTCCCTCGCCGCCCACAAAATTATAAAAATTTAAAGGAAATAACCTTTATTTTTTTGTACCTAAAACATAGCAACGAATTGGTTTTCATTTTTACAAAAATAATTAACGATATTTAAAGTTTATTCGGGTTCTGTCTCCTGTAGTTTTTTATTAGCTTCGTTATTTTGGAGAAAAGTTCAACAGATTTTGCGGGAGTAACTCAGTTGGCTAGAGTCACAGCCTTCCAAGCTGTTGGTCGCGGGTTCGAATCCCGTCTCCCGCTCGAAAATATTTTTGCTTTTTTGGCAAAAAATGAAATTATCCCTTAGGGGAATTTTGCCGTTTTAAATAAAAATGCTGACGTAGCTCAGTTGGTAGAGCACATCCTTGGTAAGGATGAGGTCACCGGTTCAATCCCGGTCGTCAGCTCAACTAAAATTGGCTTTTTTTGAAAATACCCCGTTTAGCAGGGTTTAACTTATAAAACTAAGTGAATCATCATGAGAGATATAATTACTTTAGAATGCACTGAGTGCAAAAGAAGAAACTACACAACTACAAAGAATAAGAGACTTCACCCCGGCAGAGTTGAGTTTAAAAAATATTGCCGTTGGGACAGAAAACACACTGTTCATAAAGAAACCAAATAAAATTGTTACGTCAGTGGCTCAATTGGTAGAGCAGCGGTCTCCAAAACCGCAGGTTGGGGGTTCGAGTCCCTCCTGACGTGCTGAACTAAAAAGAGCTTCGCATGAAAGAAAAAATTGTAAATTTCTTTAATGATGTGGTTAAGGAAATGAAAAAAGTTACCTGGCCTACAAAAGCAGAATTAAAGGAATCAACCACTGTTGTTATTATTGTTTGCATTTTAATTGCATCTTTTACCTATGTAATAGATATGGCAATTAATGCATTATTTAAAGGAATCTTTTAGGTTACCTAAATGGATTATAAATGGTACGTAGTAAGAACTTTTTCGGGACACGAAAACAAAGTTAAAACCATGCTCGATACCGAGCTTGGCGAAAACGAAAAGTTACGTGCAAAGATTCAGGACATTCTTGTCCCGATGGAAAAAGTTTTTGAAGTAAAAGATGGAAAGAAGAAAAGTAGGACGAAAAACTTTTTCCCCGGTTATATATTGGTTCAGGCTGATTTAGACAACCAGGTTAAAGATTTTATACTTAATACTCCATCAGTCATGGGATTTTTAGGTACAAAAAATAATCCAAACCCACTTCAGCCCGAAGAAGTTAAAAGAATTGTGGGTAGAATTACCCAAGATGAAAACAGTGAACGGATGGAGACGATTTTTAGAAGCGGCGATCTTGTTAAAATTGTTGATGGACCGTTTAACAACTTCACCGGAACTGTTCAGGAAATAAACGAAGAAAAAATGAAAATTAAAGTAATGGTTTCAATTTTTGGAAGAAAAACTCCTGTTGAAATAGATTTTGTACAAGCAGAATTAGAAAAATAATTAGTATTTATCTTAAATAGGTTAATAATATGGCTAAGAAAATAACCGGATACATCAAGTTACAAATACCGGCTGGTAAAGCAAATCCCTCACCTCCTGTAGGCCCCGCACTCGGACAGAAGGGTGTTAATATAATGGAGTTTTGTAAACAGTTTAACGCTAGAACTGCCGACAAAGATGGATTAATAATCCCTATTGTTCTTACTGTTTATTCAGACAAATCTTTTACTTTTATAACAAAAACCCCGCCTGCCGCAGTATTGTTAAAAAGAGCGGCTAAAATAGAAAAAGGTTCGGCAGAACCTAACAGAAACAAAATTGCAAAAGTATCTAAAAAGCAGGTTCGGGAAATTGCAGAACTTAAAATGCCCGACCTGAACGCTTATGATGTTGAACATGCCATGAACATGGTTGCCGGCACTGCCCGCAGCATGGGTATTACTGTAGAAGATTAATAAAAAAGAATTGATGGTTTAACGATGCAAAACACTAAAAGAAATAAAGTAATTTCCGAAGCTGTGGATATTTCAAAAGAATATACTCTTCTGGATGCCGTTAATGTTTTAAAAGCACAATCCAAAGTTAAATTTGTTGAATCCCTGGATGTGGCTATAAGATTAGGTGTAGATCCGCGCCACGCTGACCAAATGGTTAGAGGTACGGTTACTTTACCTAACGGAACCGGCAAAGCAGTAAAAGTTTTAGTAATTGCTCGTGGTGCAAAAGCTGAAGAAGCTCTTGCCGCCGGAGCAGATTACGCCGGATTTGACGATTACCTTGAAAAAATTAAAGGCGGCTGGGCAGATATTGATGTTATAGTGGCTACCCCGGACGCAATGGGCGAACTTGGCAAACTCGGAAGAATTTTAGGACCAAAAGGACTTATGCCAAACCCGAAAAGCGGCACAGTTACAATGGATGTTGTTAAAGCCTTAAATGAAGTAAAAGCTGGAAAAATAGAATTTCGTGTAGAAAAAACCGGTATTATACACACTTCGCTTGGTAAATTAAATTTTGAATCTGAAAAACTTGTTGAAAATGCACGCGCATTTATAAACACTATTATCAAATTAAAGCCGACAGCATCCAAAGGGCAGTATGTAAAGAGTTTGTTTCTTTCATCTACCATGGGACCAGGTTTAAGAATTATAAAAGATGAAACAGCCTCAACTGCACATTAAAAGTTTACGCACTCAATCGAACGCTTCTAACCTGCTATTTTTTAGCAGGGTGACTCGATTAATTAATTATCTGCTTTGGGAGTAAAATGAACAAGAAAGAAAAAGCTGATATTGTAGAGGAAGTAAAGGAAATGCTCAACAGTACATCGGCACTTTATGTGACTGATTATACCGGAATTTCCGTTACCGACATAAGCAACATCAGAAGTGAATTTCGTAAGAACGATGTAAAATATAAAGTATTTAAAAATACTTTATTCAAAAGAGCTCTTGCAGAGTCGGGTAAATTTGAAAAACTTTCCGACCAGTTGGTTGGAATGTCTGGTTTCGCATTTGCAACAGCCGATAACCCGGTTGCACCCGCAAAAATTATCAAAAAATATTTTGATGCTAGCCAAAAGCTTGCACTAAAAGCCTGTTATATTGAAGATCAGTATTATGACGGTAGCCGCTTAAACGAGCTTGCTTCTCTACCGACTAAAAATGAAATTATATCAGGTATCCTTGCCAGCTTAAATTCCCCGGCTTCAGGTATTGTTGGAGCAATAAATGCTGTAGTAAGAGACCTCGTAAGTGTAATTGACGAGATTTCGAAAAAACAAGCAGCATAAAATTTAGTTTTAGAAAAAATATTTATTAGGAGAATCATAAAAATGTCAGAAAAAATTGCTGAAATAGTTGAGAAAATTAAAGGTTTATCCCTTGTAGAAGCATCAGAGCTTAAAAAAGCATTAGAAGAAGAATTTGGTGTTACAGCCTCTGCTCCAATGATGATGGCAGGCGCTCCGGCAGCAGCGGCAGCTCCGGTTGAAGAAAAAACCGAATTTGATGTAATTCTTCTTGCAGCAGGCGAGAAAAAAATAAACGTTATTAAAGTTGTTAGAGCCCACACTGGTCTTGGTTTACAAGAAGCAAAAGATCTTGTAGACACTGCTCCAAAAGCTGTTAAAGAAGCTATATCAAAAGACGAAGCTGAAAAGCTGAAAAAAGAATTCGAAGAAGCAGGCGCTACAGTAGAATTAAAGT
>JAIOIM010000793.1 GCA_019912505.1 Ignavibacteriaceae bacterium | reverse complement strand
GTGAACATCCGATAAAAAATATGTTGAATAATGGAATAAAAGCAACTCTAAATTCCGATGATCCAGCATATTTTGGAGGCTATTTAAATGATAACTTTCTGCAAACTGCCGAGGCTGTTACTTTAACCCATGATGATATTTTCACACTTATAAAAAACTCTTTCGAAGCCAGTTTTGTGGATGATAACCGCAAAATGGAAATGTTCACTCTGTTGGAAGCGTTCCATAATAATATTAATAAAGCAGATGGTTAAAGTAACTTGTACACCGTCGTACTGCTTTAACTATTTTTTGTTGATGTCTTTTAGGTACTCATCTTTTATCTTTAAAAGATACTCATACGCCTCATCATAATTGTTCCCGATAACACCATCGAGAATCGCATCTTCAATTGCAGTTTTAATTTCACCAACTTTCCTCGAAGGTTTTAAATTACATACTTCCATAATTTCCCCCCCCCTAACCGGACTTTGGAATTCTCGAAGTTTATCTTTTTCCTCAACTTCCCACACCTTCTTCATTACCCTCTCGTAATTATCGAGATAACGAGAAACTTTTTGTGGATTTTTACTCGTTATATCAGCACGACAAAGTGTTATAAGGTCTTCCAAGTTTTCACCGGCGGAAACTATAAATCTGCGTATTGCCGAATCAGTAACCTCCTCTTTTGCAAGTGCAATTGGACGAAGATGAAGCCTGACAAGATTTTCGGTATATTCCAACTTATGAAGCGGCAGCTTTAATCTCTTAAAAATACCTTTCATCATTCGAGCGCCGATTTCCTCGTGACCATGGAAAGTCCAACCCGTTCCCTCAACAAAGTTTTTTGTGGCTGGTTTTGCTATGTCATGCACAAGTGCAGCAAAACGAAGCCAAATATTGTCTGTCGCTTCGGAAATATTATCAACCACTTGGCATGTATGTAAAAAAACATCTTTATGATGATACTCTTTTCTCTGATCGACGCCCGCAAGATTAGCCACCTCGGGAAAAATAACTTCAAGAACTTTTGTATTAAAAAGAAGTTTTAACCCGACAGACGGTTTGGGGGACGAAAGGATTTTTAAAAATTCATCTGTTATTCTTTCCTGCGAAACGATTTTTAATCTTTCCCTTAATGTTTGGGCAGCTCGAAGAATTTTTTCATCAACATCAAATTGAAGCTGCGAAGCAAAACGAAATGCACGCATTATCCTGAGTGGATCGTCATCAAAGGTTACTAAAGAATCGCGAGGAGTTTTTATCAGCTTATGATATAAATCTTCAACGCCGTTAAATGTATCGAGCAGCTTGCCAAAATTTTGTTTTGTAACATCCACGGCAAGAGTGTTTATTGTAAAATCGCGGCGTGTAATGTCATCCAAAAATGAACCTGTTTCTACGGATGGTTTTCTGCTTTCACGGTTATACGATTCCTTCCGGGCACCGACAAATTCAAGTTCAAAGCCATGGTATTTAAAATGAGCGGTTCCAAAATTTTTAAATGTTGATATTTTTTCAATACCAAGTTTTGAGGCTAAAGATGATGCATAATTTAAACCATCGCCTATAACAAGAAAATCTATTTCATCCCTTTTTCGGTTAAGCAGCATATCCCTAATAAATCCACCGACAATAAAAACTTCTACGCCAAGTTCCTCAGCAGCAATTGATACTGTTTTTAAAAATTCAAATTCTTCCAGTTTATCGGATATGTTCATCAAATACTTCTATATAATTTTTAAGGGGTATGAATAATATCGTTATTTAGTTTGTGCGGTTTACTTCCCATCAATATCGCAATTGGGCGTAACGCCTCGATATTGCTGAAAGATATTTTTATTGCTGCTGCAATCGGAACCGCAAGAAACATTCCAACTACACCCCATATCCATCCCCAAAAGATAAGGGAGAATAACACGAACACCGGACTTAAATCCATTTGTCTGCCAAGATACTGCGGCTCTATTATATTGCCGATAACATTTTGGTTAACCATCAGAAGCGCGGCTAAAGATATTGTAGTAAACCCAAATCCATGTTCTAGAAACACTATTATGATAGGAGCAATAGTGGCAATTATCGATCCGATGTTAGGGATAAAATTTAAAGTGAGCGCAAGTAAACCCCAGATTAATGCAAAATCAATACCGTAAGCAAGTAAGATAACGGTAGTGATAAATCCTGTTAGAAGGCTTAAAATCGTTTTAATAATAATATATGATTGAAGTTGATTATTAATTGCTTTAATACTTTTTTCCACCGTGTGCCGGTTTGATTCGAATGCAACTTTTAGTCTTTCCTCAAACTGGTTTTTGCCCATTATCATAAAAATCCAGAAAATCATCATAATAAAAAAGCTGCCCATCATCGAATAAAACGAATCGAGCAAACCCTGTATTACTCCGGCTTTTATCAAACTTTCTAAAACTTTACCAAAGTCGAGTGTTTGGATATCTATATTCATCATAGCGGCAAATTCTTTTAGAGTAAGGTCAAATGGCACTAAAATAGACTCAATAATTTGTGTTAGGTTAGTTACGTATAGCTGCATTTTGTCGGGTAAAGTGCTTAACGATGAAATGATTATTAACACAAGCAGATAGTAGATACCTATTTGCACAAAAATTAAAACGATAAGTGAAATCCATGTGGGAATTTTGTATTTCTTAAAATACATCAACACTGGGTGAAACAAGAAGGTTAAGAAAATGGCAACAACCACCGGAACGAGAATTTCGCGAAGCGCCATTAAAAGATAAACGAACAACGCGGATGAAATAAAACCGAGAAAATATGAGGTGGCTTTTGCGTGTTTAATTAAAGATTGTTCAGTTGAAAGCATATTATTTAATTATTTTTTATAAAATTATTTTTCAATAAAACATTCCTATACAACCAATCGGATTTATTGAATTGCTCGGTTGTAATATACAGAAAATTTTTATCAGCCTTGTATCGCATTGCAAGCGCCGCCAACTTTCTTGCACGCACGAAATCGAAATTTTTTAGCGCATATTCTGATAGGCAATAAACCGCATATGCCGAAGCTTTATCATTCACAATGAGTGTTTTATTAAACTGTTTTAAAAATAGATGATAGTTTTCCTCAAGTGCTGCGGAAAGATCGATAACCGAAGGGATGGAATAATAA
>JAIOIM010000792.1 GCA_019912505.1 Ignavibacteriaceae bacterium | reverse complement strand
AAATATATCGAGCTTCCAAAAAATCCTTATATCTAAGCTGAGATGTAATTAGTTTTTAACGCAAAACACTTTTATTAAAGCCGAATATTATTTTTTGCTAATAATTCATAAACCGGCTTATTGTCCCCATAAATACGCCACTCCGCAACAAGGTTGTTTTTTACTTTAGCCTGCCAGACGGCATGAACTTTAAATTGACGGCTTTTTGTTTTTGCAGCAGATTCGCTCAATTTCCCTTTTGCCTGCCCGATAAGCAGCACTATATTATCTTTTTCAATCACTTCATCAATACGAATAAAATATTCGGGGAATACTTTTAGGTATTTGCTCCAGGCTTCTGTTGCAATCTCTTTTCCATTTATTGATTTACCCAGACCGTCGATAAATTTATGTTTTTCAGTAAGCAGAGTTGAAATGAGCTTTACGCTGTGCGAGTTTATTGCTTCTACAAATTTTAAAGCTGTTTTTGCGTTTTCAGATTTTATTATAATCATAAGTTAAACCGGAAGTTTGCCAGTAATTTTATTTATAAATCTATGAAACCGGTGGACTGATTTTACTGGTTCAGAAAACATCATTATACACTCGCCGCTGATAAACATGATCTTATTTGCCCGGCAGAAATCGAGAGCATGTTTCGTATCGGACTGCTGCTGTATCCACAATAAATTAACGCCTGCCTGGTAAGCTTGTTTTACAACATTTAAAGTTTCTGCTTTGGGAGTAACAATAAGTGCAGCATCAGGTTTCTGCGGTATCAAAGTTATATCAGCATAGCACTCGTCCCCGCCGATTCGTTTGGATTTCGGATTTACAGGTATAACCTCGTAGTTGCGCTCTTTTAGATATTTAAAACATAAGGCGCCAAATTTTTTCGGATTAGATGATGCACCCACAACCGCAATTCTTTTAGAGTTGATGAACTCGTCTACTAATTGTTTTGATGACATAATAAATCTTTTCTTTGGGATGTTTCTCAAAAGTAATTTTTTATTCTTTGCTTTCAATTAAGTTCTCAGTTAAGCATTTAATATGCTTCGACCCAGTACCGCAGCACCCGCCCAATACTTTCATTTTATATCTATTACTTAAATCAGCCATTAATATTCCCCAGTTCAGTGGGTCATCAGAATGAAGCACATCTGCATTGTCTAATTCTTCAGGACTTTTGTCCGATGCATTTGCCTGAAGTCCGTAGAGTCGTTTGTAAATTATATTATCTGCTTCAAATTGTTCAAGTGCTTTTATAAATATTGAAGGATGAACACAGTTAACCATAAATGCCAACGGGGTGGGTTCTATTTTAGAATCAATATATTTTATTGCTTCGTCAAGCATTGTGCCGTCTAAAAGACTGCCGACAGGATGAATAACAAAGCTGATTATATAAGGAATATTTTGCGCCGCCATTGCTTTTGCAATTCCGGTACCCTCTTTTAGCGATGGAACCGTGGATGCGATTAGAAAATCAACACCGGCTTCCGCAAGCTGTTTTGCCTGCCATGAATGAAACAAATATGCTTCATCCCTATTTAATGCTACTTCGGGTTTGTATGAATCTCCTTTTACTCCCATCAAGCCGCCGATAAAAATATCCTCGTTTGAAAAAAATTTATTCCGAATATTGTTTAGAAACTCAAAAGCATCGCGGTTTATATTTTTGTCTGCAAATTGAGAGTTGCTTATTCTCAAACTATTGGCGCGCCAGGTTGGTGTTAAAATTATTACGGGAAGATTCTCGTCCAAACCAAGCTTGATGTAACCCGAATAAATTTCCTCTAAAATCTTTCGCCCAGCATCATCGTATAACATTGCTGCGTTTAGAAGATTATCGTCAAGCGCATAATTAAAACCTCTCCTTAGTCTTTCTATTATTGAGCCTTCCGTTAAAATCAATTTTCGTTCTTCAAATGCTTGGACAAATTTTGATGACATTAAATTCTTCCCTTCAAATAATCCTGACGTTTATTTTCCTGAAATTTTTCTATTGCGTAACGAAGCATCGTCCGGGGCATTTGTTTGTAATATATTCTTAGGAACTCTTCTTCAGCTTCCAAATCACGCTTTCCTATTTCACGCAGCATCCAACCGACTGCTTTGTGAATTAAATCGTGCTCATCATTCATCAATATTTTTGCAATTACAAGCGAAGGCTCAAAAATGCCTTTGCGTATAAATGTTAGCGTGGCAATCATTGAAATTCTTTTATCCCACAACAAATCGGATTTTGCGCGTTTAATAAGTTCAGCATATTTTTTGCCGAGAAGATATTCGCCGACAATGTTAGGGGCAGACAAATCAACAAGGTCCCAATTATTTATTTTTTTTGTGTTGGCAAGATAGAGTTGATAAATAATTTTTCTTTCTTCATCACCTGCCTTCTTAAATTTTCTGACAAGTATTAAGAGTGCCAGCATTCTCTCTTCATGAATTTTGGATTGAAGAAGTTTTACGGCATCGTCTATTGAAAGTTCGCTGTATTTTTTTACAAGAACCCTAATCGGAGGAATTTTTACGCCGAGAAAAATATCACCTTCGCCATATTCTCCTTTGCCGGTTTTAAAAAATCTTTGAAGTGTTATTGCATCGTCAGGTTCAGCAGCCTGCCTTAGTTCTGTTTTTAAGTCTGATAATTTCAAAAATTGCGCTTTCCGTTAATAATTCATTTGTAATAGATAACCAAAATTAATACTTTTTACAAAAGAAAATTAATAGTTGCGTTATTACTGTATCTAAAGGAGCAAGTCGGTTATACATTATAATTTATAAAAAAATAACCGATGAGTTTTTCCCAAAGGAATTATATTATGGTATCTTCCGGCTTCCGATTTACAACGCATAGTCTTGAAATAGTTTGTCAAAAAAGCAGCGGAGGAATTGCTTGGAATTTAGATTGCAGAAAAAAAAGCTAACGGTGAAAATATTCCTGTTGAGGCAGAATCATATTATTCAAAAATTGAAATAAAAGATGCCGTACTCAGCTAATGAAATTTTGAGAAGACAATACTAAAGAAGAATTTAAAGATCAATAAACCAACAATTAAATAATTATAAAGGATTACAAATGGCAAACCATGTATATAAAATTATTGAACTCGCGGGAACCTCGCCTAACAGTATTGAAGATGCGATAAACAACGCAGTGGAAAAGGCAAGTGAAACCGTAAAAAATATGCGTTGGTTCGAAGTGCAGGAAACACGCGGACATATTGAGAAGGGCAAAGTTCAGCACTGGCAGGTTATAATAAAAGTCGGCTTTACAATAGAAGATTAATATGCGCAACTTTGTCGGAATATTGTTTTTTCTCTTTTTTTCCGTTTCAGCTTTATCGCAAACTTTAACCGCAATTGAAGTAAACAACCGTTGGGGGTTTAAAGATGAAAGGGGGAATATTGTAATTCCGCCTGTCTATCTTTTTGCTTATGATTTTAACAAATCTGGCACTACCGCTGTTTTTACCGACAGCGGCTGGGTTTATATAAATCAAAAAGGGAAGCCTCTTTTTTCAGTGCTTGCAATAGACAACGGACCCGATTACTTCAGTGGCGGTTTAGCCCGTTTTGTTGATGATAAAAAAATAGGCTACTTTAATGAAACTGGGCAAATTGTTATTTATCCGATGTTCGATTTTGCATTTCCATTTGAAAACGGCACCGCGCTTGTTTGCAACGATTGTATTCAGGTTCAAAACGGCGAACATTATTTTACCCTCGGCGGTAACTGGATGCGTATAGATTCAACGGGTTCAGTTATACAAAAATTGTCGCAAGAAGAATCATCAAATATTAATGCTGCTCCCGTCACCCTAAACGGCGAGTTAATTTGGATTGATCAATCGGGAAAGCGAATAAAATAATTTAGTATTCTTTATAATTTCAAATCAAGACATCACTCTTTATAAAATGAAAAAACTTTCGCGTCAGGTAATATTTCTCGGATTTGTAAGTTTGTTTACCGATATGGCGAGCGAAATGTTGTACCCTATTACGCCGTTATTTTTAGCTTCTACACTCGGTGCTTCAATGGCGGTAATCGGATTAATTGAAGGGATGGCTGAAATTACCGCCGGATTATTAAAAGGCTATTTCGGTTTTCTTTCCGATAAGCTCCGCAAACGTTCTCTCTTTGTGGTATTCGGCTACACAGTTTCAGCACTTGCAAAACCTCTGCCCGGTTTGCTGCCAAATACGCTCACAGTTCTTTTTGCGCGAGTTTCCGATAGAATAGGGAAGGGAATAAGAACTGCGCCCCGCGATGCTTTGCTGGCAAGTTACTCAGCCGGAAACACAGGGGCTGTATTCGGATTTCACCGTGGAATGGATTCGGTCGGCGCGGTTGTTGGTCCGCTGCTTGCGCTTTTTTTCTTAAACATTTTCAATAATAATTATCAACTTATCTTTTTAATTGCGTTTGTTCCTTCGCTTGCGGCTGTTGCGTTTACATTGCTTATTAAAGACCCGCCGCAAAATAAAACCAAAGAGAAAAAAAGTTATTCATATTCTTCTTTCTGGAAAGCGGCTCCGAAACAATATAAAGTTTTACTTTTTTTTGTTACTTTGTTTTCATTGGTTAACAGCAGCGATGTATTTTTGATATTAAAATCAAAGGACATTGCACAATCAAACACAATTGCCATACTTGGTTATATATTTTACAATTTTATTTATGCGGCGTCATCTTACCCTGCCGGACTTCTATCCGATAAACTTGGCAAGAAAAATGTTTTTGTTGTCGGTCTTGTAATATTTTCAATTGTGTATTTTGGTTTTGCGTTGTTTAGTTCATTCGCGTTAATTTGGGTTTTGTTTGCTCTCTACGGGGTTTATGCTGCAACTACCGAAGGCATCTTAAAAGCATGGGTAAGCGA
>JAIOIM010000791.1 GCA_019912505.1 Ignavibacteriaceae bacterium | reverse complement strand
GTTTTTAATTACGGAACCGATTATACTCAATTTATAACGATAAAAAATTACCCTGATAAATATTTCTTAAACCCGGCGGTTACATTAAAATACTTTAGTAACCTTAGCACTGCCCCCGGTGTAATTAATGATGCTTTCGATATCGATAAAAAAGAAAATTCATTTAGAGTTTTTGTGCTTGGCGGTAGCAGTACTGCCGGTTGGCCCTATGTGCCTAATGCTTCTTTTTCGCGCCAGCTAAAAAGACGATTGGAACTGATTTACCCTGAAACGAATATCGAGATTGTCAACTGTGGTATTTCCGCAATTAACAGTTACACCATCCGCGATTTTGTACCCGAAATTATAAAACAAAAACCCGACCTTGTTTTGATTTATGCGGGACATAACGAATATTACGGCGCACTCGGTGCGGGCTCGGTTATTTCTATGGGGCAGTCTCGTTTTATAAAAAATACATATATATATTTGATGGATTATAAAACCACACAGCTTTTAAGGGATTTTATTGGGTGGATGTACGGGTTATTTACGTTATCAAAAAAAATTGACAACGCAAGCAATGAAACCTTAATGGGTAAAATGATAGGCGAGTCGTTGATTACTCTAAATTCTGATACATTCAAATCTGGTGTTGAACAGTTTGAAGGAAATTTTAGAGATATTCTAAAATATTTTAAAGATGCTGAAATTCTGGTAATTGTCGGAACGCTTTCGATGAACATAAAAGATCTTCCACCGTTTATTTCAGTTGCAAAAGATTCACTCCCTTCAGCCAGCGAAATATTTAATCAAGCTAAAATAGAATTAGAACAAGGGAATATATCAAAGGCAAAAGAACTTTTTATTTATGCAAAGGAACTTGACGCTTTAAGATTCAGGGCGCCAGAAAAAATAAATAATATTATAAAAAGTCTTGCGGTTGAGTTCGGTGACCCTGTAGCGTTTATCGATTCCGCTTTCGATGCCAATAGTCCGGATAAAATTGTCGGCTATAACTTAACGGTTGATCATCTGCACCCGAACGAAGAAGGGTATCAGCTAATTGCAAAAACATTTTTAAAAAAAATGGAAGAGACAAAACATCTGCCCGCAGGTAAACAACTTGCGATAAATAATAA
>JAIOIM010000790.1 GCA_019912505.1 Ignavibacteriaceae bacterium | reverse complement strand
GCAACATAAACACCGCGTTGTACTTTTATTTTATTTTCGAGCGCAACTTCTTCGGCAAGTTTTATTAATTCTTTATTATATGGTTCGCTCATATCCGGAAAACGTGGTCCAAGTTCATCTTCATTTTTACCTATCAGCGGGTTATCGCCCAATAGATTTATGTGGTCGTCCATTATCATAACATCACCCCGTGTAAATAACGGGTTCATGCCGCCGCAGGCATTGGAAACAAGGAGTGTTTCAACGCCGAGAAATTTCATTACGCGAACCGGATAAGTAATCTGCTGCATTGTATAGCCTTCGTAAAAATGAAAACGTCCCTGCATTGCAACAACTTTTTTACCGCCAAGCTCACCGAAAATTAATTTGCCGTGGTGCGACTCAACTGTTGAGAGCGGGAAGTGGGGCAGTTTGGCGTAATCAATTTCGTAATCACCTTTTATTTCTTTAACAAGGGCGCCTAAACCTGTGCCGAGAATAATGCCAACGGGATAAACATCTTTTGTATACTTATGGATTACGTCTAACGTCTCATTTATTTTGTTTATCAGTTCGCCCATAAAAACCTTAAATTATTTTATCCAAAATATCGTTTACGTCTATATCAACTTTCTTCGACTGCTCAAGGGGTTTTATTTCAACTTTTTCTTCTCCGGCGTCTTCCACTTTCATTTCAAGCAGGTGTGCCTGCGAATTAATAATTGCTTTTAACTTTGCAAGAATCAGGTCTCTTTCTTCCCGCAAGTTTATAACCGAATTACGAATATCATTTGCCTGCTCACGTGCTTTTTCCGCAATTTGTGAAGCTTTTATTTCGGCTTCTTTTATCATCAACATTGCTTGTTTCTTTGTCGATTCAATTGACCTGATTGATGATTCCTGCGTTTTTATCAAAGTGTCTTGCAGTGTTTTTTCAATGCGCTTAAAATCGGACAGTCTTAAATTTGCTTCTTCTAATTCCTTTTTAAGCGAGTCGTTATCTTTTTGAAGTGTTTCAACTTCATCTGCAATTCTTTCAAGAAACGCATGAACTTCTTCAGTATCATAACCACGGAGTTTTTTTGCAAACTCTTGTTTTTTTATAGAAATGGGTGAAAACTTCATAGCCTCATAATCTCTTTTGAATAATCGCGCTTTCCGAAAATAGCGGAGCCGATACGCAGCATGGTTGCGCCTTCTTCAATTGCTATTTTATAATCGTCTGTCATGCCCATAGATAATTCTTTTATGTTTTCAAAACCTTTTGCATTATACTGATCCTTCAAATCGCGGAGGAACCTAAAACTGTCTCTTATAAGTACAGCATCATCTGTAAAAGGTGCTATCGTCATAAAACCAAGGAGTTCAATATTCGAATACTCTTTGCAATAATTTACCAAATCGTAAATTTCGCTCTCTTTTTCTATACCCGATTTTGTTTCTTCATCGGATGTTTTTATTTGCAAAAGAACTTTTTGCACTTTATTAATTTTGCCAGCCAGCCTGTTTATTTCATAAGCAAGCTGTAATGAATTAACAGAGTGAATAATATCCGCGCTTTGTACTGCGAATCTTACTTTGTTGCGCTGAAGGTTGCCTATAAAATGCCAGGCTACTTTATTGCCTAAAACATTATATTTTGCCGTAAGTTCTTGAGCGCGGTTTTCGCCAAAGTTTTTCATTCCGTTATTAAAAGCTGTATTTATCTCATCGAGACCGAAATTTTTAGAAACAGCGATGAGTTTAACATCTTCTGGTTTTCGGTTCGCTTCAACGCAACTGCGTTCAATCGATTCTCTGAGGTATTTTAAATTTTCAACTATCATAAAAAAATTAAGATTGTGAATCTATCGTTTTTGCAATCAAAAATCAACGATAATACGCTCCTTTTGGTTATTTGTTAGAAACTTCATTACAATTTTACACTTATTACATCAACCCCCCCTTAATTTATGAAAATATCTCAAATTATTCGCAATTAAAGGAATAATTAGTTAACTTTAGCAAGTTTTTTCCTTATTAAGCGCTTATATGAAACGTATTAAGACCCGTGTTTTAATTGGGTTCTCTATCGTTGCAATATTTTTTTTAGCTGCGGTAAGTATTTATACAGTGAACCCCAAAAGAGTAACTTTACTCGAATTAAATTCAAAACTTGTAAAAAGCGGCGATATAATATTTCGCAAGGGTCGTGGATTTGTAAGCCAGATGGTTTTACTTGCCGATAGCCGCTCTCCCTATTCCCACTCCGGTATTATTATCAAAAAAAAATCCGATGTGTTCGTCCTGCATGCCGTCCCCGATGAATCGGAGGATGGTATTGATTGGATAAAATTAGAATCCCTCAGTAATTTTTTATCAAGTGAAAAAGCCGAATCAGCTGTTGTTTACAGATTAAAAGACGACACTACATGTATATCTATTAAAGCAGCCCGGAAAGCGGAAGAATACTTAAAAGAAAATATTTTATTTGACGCATCTTTAGATTTAAAAACAGAAGACAAACTCTACTGCACCGAACTTGTATGGAAAGCATATAAGAATGCAGGTATTGACTTAATAGACGGAAATTTCGACCACCTAAACGCACCGCTTGGCAGTGGTGACTACATTTTCCCGAGCAGTTTACTCGGGAGTAAACACCTAACTAAAATAACATCAACTATTCAGAAGGAGTAATTATGAAACATTTTTTTTCATTTATACTATTAGCTATTTTCGCGCTTGCTTTCATTCAGTGCGGTTCATCATCGGGTCCCGGCGATACGATGAAAGAATTTTTTGGCGCTGTTGAAAAGAACGATGTGGGAGCCGTTTCGGATCTTTTGGCTCCAGAAGTAAAAGCTATGCTCGGCGATAAAAAACTTGAAAAAGTCATCGCCGAAAAATCGGAGGAAATAACAGAAAAAGGAGGTATTGCCAATATCGAAATAACAGAAGAAAAGATTGAGGAAGATACCGCGAATATAAAATTCAAAATTACCTACGGCAACGGTGATAAAAAAGAGGAGAAAGGCAAACTGATGAAAATTGACGGCACGTGGAAAGTAGGAGTATCGAAGTAAACCTTCTGTAAATGTATGATGGAATTCTCTGTTTTGTTTATCTTATAAAATTGAGGATTTCCATCATACTTTTATAAAATTTCAACTGTATCTTCTTGAACTAATCCCCCCTAAACATAATAACGCAAGTTAATAATCACCTATAACTAGTAACAAAGTTTTTTGTTAAGTTTGGTGTTGAAATATATCTTTATATGGAGAAAAAATGCAGTTAGAAATAATAGAAAAGATGATAACTAAAGCCGCTTTACTTAATAAAACTATAGTACTGCCCGAATCGCACGATGAACGGGTACTGAAAGCAGCACAAATTTTAACATCAAAAAAAGTAGTTAAAGTAATTACGTTAGGTAATGACATAAAAATAAAAGCAGATGCCGAAAAACTTGGCGTTGATTTAACTGGTGTAGAAATTATCGATCCCGCAACATCACCCAAACTTGACGAGTTCGCACAAATTTATTACGAACTTCGAAAGAAAAAAGGGATGACACCGGAACTTGCAAAAGAAACGCTGAAACGGGATGTGTTCTTTGCTGCTATGATGGTACGCGAAGGGTTAGTTGCCGGAAGCGTTGCCGGATCAACCGCTTCAACGGCTGATGTGTTAAAAGCAGGTTTGCAATGTGTTGGAATGCCGAAAGACATTTCAATAGTGTCAAGCTTTTTTTTGATGGTTTTCCCGGATAGAAACTACAGCTTTGCAGATTGCGCTGTTGTACCGAATCCGGATGCGGCGCAGCTTGCCGACATAGCCATCTCTACTGCGGATAACCACAAAAAACTTACCGGCGAAGAACCGTTAATTGCTATGCTTTCGTTTTCTACAAAGGGAAGCGCAAAACATGAATTGATTGATAAAGTAATTGAA
>JAIOIM010000789.1 GCA_019912505.1 Ignavibacteriaceae bacterium | reverse complement strand
CTATTGACCTCTTGAGGAATTGAATATTTTATTTTTGTTGACGGATTAAACGGATTGGGATAATTCTGAGAAAGAGCAAAATAATCAGGCATGGGCAATTCGTTTTTAACTGAAACCGGATTATCAAAAAAAGCAACTGATTTTGAAATTAGAGAATCAATAACCGTATCGTCTGCAATAGTTTCAACCGGAAAGGCAATGTATATAACGCGTCCATTTTGTGTGGAAGTACCAAACGCACCTGAGTAACAAACTCCTGCGCCTTTGTTGTTGCTGTACATCAGACAAAGGGCGCTGCCGTTTGCAGAGTTAATTACATCGGGGTAGTCTTCTTCATAAGTTTGTCCGAACCTTGCCGAAACTCCTGCGAACAAATCGTTTGGAGTTCCAATGGCATCTAATACTCCCGCGTCATCTGCAACAAATTGCGCTTTTAAATAATCGGCATAAAATGCTTTATCATCAACCGAACCCTGACTTGATAAATCCCAGCCGACTTCGCTGCCCGAAACAAATAAACTTCCGCCATTTTCAAGATAATGTTTTACCAAAGTTTGTTCGGCTGAACTAAACGTCTTATCCACGGAAGATTCATCTCCGAGAATCCAAAACACTGCTTTGTAATTTTCGAGCAGAACATCACCCGAAATAACTTCGCTGTTTGTAACCGATTCAAACGTAAGATTTATTTTTTTTAACGCGGCGGCATATTTATCAACAAATGTATTTCCCGCACCACGCCAGCTTCCGTTAACTCTTTCAAAACCATCCACAATTAAAATTTTATTTTCATCAATGCCCTTATTTACAGAAAGAACATTTGACCAACTTCCCTCGGTGTAAGCGGGATTATACATAAGCGAAGAACCTCTGAAAGAAAAATATGTGCTTGAAGGAAGTATGGTGCTGTTAACATCCTGGTTTTCTTCACCAATTAAATTCCAAGTTATTCCGTTGGTTGAACCATAAATTTTAAATTTTGAAACATTCGTAGTATCGGCAGACCATGTAATTTTTCTTTCGCCGCCTGGGAGGATTTCTGCTTTTAATAGTTTAGGACGATTGAGGGTATAGTTATCAGCCATGTTATTATAATAACGCGGCGTATAAGCTGTAAGATCGGATGGAGTATAAGACCAATATGAAACACCCCAATCTCGAGCCGAAGCTTCAACTACTTTAAAGCTTCCATCGCCGTTTCTTTCTACAAATAACCTAACGTGTCCTACTTTATGAATCGCATCACCGGGGCGTAAAGAATCCCATGCAGGGTATTGTGTTGAAATACCGGGCATCATGCTGGTTGCTGAATGATATGTTAATTGCCAGCACCGGCTTACAAATCCAGAGCAGTCTACTCCTTTAGCATATGAAGAAACTCCCGCCGTATTTATATCGCCTGCATATTTTCCGGAAGCAAGACCAGCCTCAAACTGAGAGATTGTTTCGAAGCCTCCCCATTTATAGGGTATTTTTGCGTTAACGCCGGCAACCAACCATGAGGGTGTTCTGACAATATCGCCGTCCGGAGCAGTAACATTTACCGGAGCTAAATTATTTGAAGAACAAGTATAATTATGAAGTACATAAGTTTCCCCGATTCTAATTGCTGCTAATCTGCTGGATGCCAATTCAATCTCTCTCGGTTCATCTCCTTTGTATTCATCGGTTGTTACAAAATTATTGAAGTGAATATTTTTTTGAAGTTCGATTGGATACGTAAGATTATAAATTGAAGAGGCTGCAAGTCCGCTTATTTTTAATAATAAAAACCCATCATGCTCAGTATAAAGATGAAAAAGATTTCCTTCTTCATCAATTTGAAATTCTTTTACTAACGACAGATATTTTACAAGCGGAACTTGAAGGCTGCATTTTGTTACTCCCTCGGCATCCACAACAATTATACTGCGCTTAATTTTTATAGGAATCTGCGATTCATATTCCTCAACCAAAATAAAATGATTTGAGTATTTATCAATTCCTATTATAGAAGCATAGGCAAGAGTGTTCGGGAAATTAATTTCAATATTTCGGTTTGTTATAAATTGAGAGAACAACTTTAATTTGCCGGGAGTAACTTCTACAGAAGCAGCGATAGAATTATCGAGATACAGTTCTCCGTTTTTATCAATAGAGACTGAGTTTCTGTTAGAAGCAAAAATCTTTTTGGTAATTATCGGTGTAGAGGAATCAATAATTAAAGGTTCATCATTCTTTTCAAGCAGGGCATCATACCGCAGTGTGGAAATTTTCTTTGCAACACTCTGCCCGCTGTTATTAAAAATGTATGTATAATTGTCTTCATAAGTTTTTAACGCTATTGTGTTTTTAT
>JAIOIM010000788.1 GCA_019912505.1 Ignavibacteriaceae bacterium | reverse complement strand
TCCCGGCTACCCGCACCTTTTTGTATTAGATAAAGATGGAAAATTTCTTCACTCGCAGGACACCGGCGCACTTGAATCGGGCAAAGGACACGACAAAAATAAAATTATGGAATTTCTAAAAAAGTGGACGGCAAAATAGGCATTAAAAATTTTTAAATAATTATTAAAGATTCTATTTCCGTAGAGCAGTGTTCTAAATATCGCTTTTAAGATGATGGGATTTTTTATTTGGAATAACTTTTTGGTGACGAAACAATTATGAATTACTTTTATGCCGGTACTTGTATAAATTCTTTTATATCAAACGTGGCTTCTAAATTATTAGAAGGCTGGTGAGAGTACAATAATATTTTTTTGTATAGTTCTTCCTTCGAGTTGTAATCCTTTAGATAAAATATTCTTACTTTGTTTCGGTTTTTTATGAGCCAGTTCAAAGTAATTTTCATCTTTTCCATATCTTCATTGTCGGGCATGTTATTTTCAAAACGGGTGTCGGCAAAATAATCTTCCAATGCTTCATCGAACAAATCTTTTTTGTTTAAGTTCGATTGCTTAACATAAATTTTCCCGCTTATCATCAATATATAATCCCGACTAAACTTTTCGCTTATTTCAAATAAAACATTTGCTTTATTAACAGGTTCTGAAAGAAGGGAAGATTTATGTGTCTGTGCAAGAATCAAATCAATCAGTTGCTTTGTTTCGGAAGCTTTTTCAAACCTTAGCTGCGATGAATATTCTTTCATTTTGTTAAGCAGTCTGTTTAATGCAAACTGGTTTTTCCCGAACATAAACTCATACATTCTTTCAAGCTCAGCGGCATATTCTTTTTTGTCGTTATTTATGCAAGGTGCGATGCATCTTTCAATTTCGCTCAAAAGACAAACTCTTTTTTTTGCAAGTTCTGCGTCTGTACACTCGCGTATTAAAAAAGTTTTTGTAATCATTTCATACACCGCCTCTGCTTTTTTTCGGGTAATAAAAAGTCCGAAATAATCATTCCCGTCAAAATCAAAATAATTGCAAATCTCAACGGAAGGGAAGGGGTGGCTTTTCATTACTCTCAAAAAATATTTGTTGCCGTATTTTTTAAGCTGTGTATTGTGCTTAGGTTTTATAATTTTTATTGACTCAGCTTCTGTAAGCAGAGCCGTAAGCTCCGAGTTTGTAATTTCAATTTTTAGGTGCGAAGCCTGCTGAATTATTTTTTTTGATTTACGCGGGGCAGTAGTTGAAAAGTACGATTTTATTCTATCCTTCAGCGACTTTGCTTTGCCTATATAAATAATTTCTTTTTTCGAATTTATAAAATAATAAATACCCGGCGCATCTGGCAGTTCGCTTACTTCTTTCGAGAGGCTTGGTTTTATTTTTAGGTTTTCTCTTTTTGATGATGGGGAAAACTGAAAATTAACAATTTCACCGACAGTAAATATTTTATGTTTTGCTTTTGCTTCCGCCGCCATTTTTATAAAAGCGCGCGCAGCAACTTTTGCATCACCCAGAGCCCGGTGAGCGGATGTGTTTTTTAATCCTAGATGCCTACAAACAGAACCGAGAGATTTGCTCGGTAACTGTGGGTATAATTTACGGGCTAGTTTAACTGTACAAAGACTTAAATTATGAAGTGGTTCTCTTCCGCACGACATAAATTCTTTTTTTAAAAAACTTTTATCGAAAGAAAGATTGTGAGCTATTAATATATCATCAGCTATAAACTGTTCAACTTTATCTGCTATTTCTTCAAAATAAGGAGCGTCAAAGACATCATCATCGGATATGCCGGTAAGCCTCGTAATAAAGAAGGGGATTAACCTACCCGGGTTTACGAGTGAAGTATAAGTATCGGTAACTTTCATGTTTTCAACACGGACGAGAGCAATTTCAATTACTCCGCCGTTTGCCGGTGAAAGCCCTGTGGTCTCAACATCGAGCACGCAAAAATTTGCTTCCTCAAAAGGTATATCTACAACTTCGTCTTTTATCATTTACTAAAATATATTGATTGCTATAAAGATAAACGGTTGCCACAAAAAATAAAAGTTGAATTGTTGTGTAAATAATGTTTTTGCAATAATAAATCCCCTACGGGGATTGGGTTGCAGGGTTCTTGCGTTGTGTTACAAGAATGTTTCCTATACGGAGAAATAGATCGGAATACGGAATAATTTGAAAGAATTAATCTTGAGGCAGAACATCGTAGATGTTCAATTCTTGTAGAACTGATAAAACAAAGATACGTTGATCTCTGTAGGAGATCAATAGAATTTGGAGTTTATGAATCCCCTACGGGGATTGGGTTTTCGGGGTTTTTGCGTTATGCTACAAGAATGTTTCCCCTACAGGGAAAATATTTGGAGATTGAACCGAAAGTCATTAGTTTTCGGTTATTGAAGCAGAACATCGTAGATGTTCAATTCTTGTAGATACAGATGTTAGAAATGAAATGATCTTTGTAG
>JAIOIM010000787.1 GCA_019912505.1 Ignavibacteriaceae bacterium | reverse complement strand
CTATTAAGTTTACCCCTAACGGCGGAAAAATTATTACAGAATGCGAAGAAGGCTCAACACTCCGTTTTATAAAATTTGTAGTTGAAGATTCTGGTGTGGGAATAAAAGAAGAGGATATCACTAAATTATTCAAAATCGATTCAAAGTTTACTTCGCACGGTACCGAAGGTGAAAGAGGGACAGGCTTGGGTCTATCGCTTGTTCACGAAATTATCGAAAAACATGGCGGAAAAATCTGGGTAGAAAGTGAGTATGGTAAAGGTTCAAAATTCAACTTTACTCTGCCAGTTGCTCCGGCTAATATTTTATTGGTTGACGATAGTAAAACCGACAGACTTCTTTACTCGAAAATTTTAAAAACCATTACACCCGATTATACTGTTGAAATAGCCTCCGATGGTAAAGAAGCTATGACAAAAATATTACAGTCGCCGCCTGCACTTGTTATCACCGACCATCTGATGAAAGAAATGCACGGGTACGATTTAGTTATTGCACTCCAAAAATCCGATTTGAAAGTAAAACCGCCGGTTATAGTATTAAGCGGTGAACTCGACAGGGATTCCATAAAAGGCTATGAAGAGCTTGGGATTGAGTTTATTTTTTATAAACCGGTAAATCTGGGTGATTTTAAGAACGCAGTGGAAAAATTGTTGCGAAAAGGACTCCTTACTAATTAACTTTGCTATTATGAATAAATACTTTTTAGTTTTAACTCTTACCGGTTTTCTTTTATCCGGATGTTCTTCAAATAAAGATTACCTCCCCGCGGAGTTTTTCGGCTTGAAATTAACGAATGTAAAAGTTGATGACGAGGCTGCAAATTTTGTGAACAAACTTCATTTAAAAACGGTGTCATCCTCAAAAAATAAAATTGGTTTTTATGAAGGAAAAACGGGCAGGGCTGTTATTTATCTTTCAATGTATGATGAAGCTAACCCGGCAATTTCTGCCGCTAAAAAGATGATTGCCAAATTGAAAAACGATAAAACACCTTTTGTTGATGGTGAATTTATAATTATTAATGATGAAGCGGTTTACATATGCTTTGGAATGGGGCAAACTCATTTTATTTTTGTGCGGGACGATATTTTATTTTGGGTTTCTGTTGACAACTATTTCGCAAAACGATTCCTTGCCGACTATCTCGATTACATTTCGTAAAATTATCTTTCAGAAATTTATTCTTTATATCTTTTCACTAATTTTTTAAATATTATGGATATTACATTAACAACCCCGGCAATTTCAATTAAGACGCAACACATACCTTTAAGCAAGTTTGAATATTTTAGCGAGCAGAAATAAATTTTATGGAAACAATCAGCATTCTTGGCTGCGGCTGGCTTGGTTTACCTCTTGCACATAATTTTATTCACAATGGTTATAAAGTAAAAGGTTCAACAACTTCTCCGGGTAAGATTAATTCATTAAAAGGAAACAGAATCGACCCATTTATAGTTACGCTTACTCCACTATTGAACAGCGGAACAAATAAATTTTTCAACGCCGATGTTTTGATTATAAACATTCCCCCCAACAACGGTGATGACAAGGTTGAATATCATAAAAAACAAATCGAATCAATCAAAACAACGCTTGATAAAAGCTCTACTTCAAGAGTTATTTTTGTAAGTTCGACTTCGGTATACAATGAGTGCAATTCCACAGTAGTTGAAGAGGATGCGGTAAACCCAGAATCTATTTCGGGCAAAGCATTGCTTGCAGCAGAAAATATTCTTTTCAGAAGCAGAAAATTTAAGACTACTATTATTCGTTTTGGAGGTTTAATTGGAGAAGATAGAAATCCAGGGAAGTTTTTAGCGGGGAGAATAAATGTAACCGGGGGAAATACGCCCGTAAATATTATCCATCGGGATGATTGTATTGAAATTATTTTTCAAGTTATTAAGCAGGATGTTTACGGTGAAGTTTTTAATGCTGTTGCTGATGAGCATCCAACAAAAAAAGAGTTTTATACAAAAGCCGCTCTTTCACTAAACCTGGAACCGCCTCAATTTAATAATGAAAAAACGAACTACAAGATTGTGGTTTCATCAAAGTTAAAACAAAAACTCGGCTATAAATTTATTCATCCCGACCCGATGAAGATTGTTTGATAATGATATACATTATTCTCACAATACTCTGTTCCACAAGTATAGTAATAATTCTAAAACACAGTGAAACCAAAAACGGAAGCCCCCTAATTTTACTCGCAGGCAATTATATAGTAGCTGCTGTAATAAGTTTATTCTTTTGTTTTGCGGAAAGTAAATCGCAATATTCATTCCAGTCACTCGGTTTTGGCGCGGTAATCGGTTTACTTTTTATGCTCTCGTTTTTCAGTTATGCAAAGGCAATAGCCGCCGCCGGTCCGGCACTTGCTTCGGTTAGTGCACGTATCTCGGTTGGTATTCCGGTTATTTTGGCAATTACAATCTTTAATGAAAGTCCAGGGACGTACCAACTCGCCGGATTTTCGCTAACAGTAGTTACTTTAATATTTTTCTATTTCTCATTAAAAAAAGTAAATAC
>JAIOIM010000786.1 GCA_019912505.1 Ignavibacteriaceae bacterium | reverse complement strand
CCTGTGAACAAACCACCGGGCGGACCCAACAAACCAGATGATAATTTTGATTGGTCAAAAGTTATCAGGATGGTATTTGGCTGGGGAGCAGTAGTAGTTGCAGCAGTAATAGTTATGCAGCTAGTCAGAACCGGAGAGTCTAATTATTTAGAAATTCCTTTCCCCGAATACAAAAAGCTCCTCGACTCAGAAAAAATAGAAAAAGCTGTAATAACAAAATCGGATATTAATGATTATTACTTTAAAGCCGATTTACGCACTGAAACTTCTGTAACTGTAAACAAACACTCACAGCAAACCAAACAAATAAGTGTTTACTTGCCGGAACCTATGATTAAAGATCAAGAACAGATATGGCAGGCAAAAAAAATAGATTATACGTTCGATAAAGAATCGAACGAATGGATGAATGTTTTAGTTGGGTTTGTTCCCTGGATACTAATTATTGCCGTATGGATTTTGATAATGAGAAGAATGCAAGGCGGCAGCGGCGGTTCACGCGGTATTTTTTCATTTGGGAAAAGCCGTGCAAAGCTAATTACACAGTCATCACATAAAGTTACGTTTAATGATGTTGCCGGCGCTGATGAAGCAAAATTAGAACTAAGCGAAACAATAGAATTTTTAAAAGAGCCTACAAAATTTCAGCGGCTCGGCGGAAAAATACCGAGAGGTGTGCTTCTTTTAGGACCTCCCGGTACGGGTAAAACTTTACTTGCACGCGCTGTTGCAGGCGAAGCAGGTGTGCCGTTCTATTCAATAAGCGGTGCTGATTTTGTTGAGATGTTCGTTGGTGTTGGTGCAAGCCGTGTTAGAGACCTGTTTGAACAGGGCAAAAAAAATGCGCCATGTATTATTTTTATAGATGAAATTGACGCAGTCGGTCGCCATCGAGGCGCTGGTCTTGGCGGCGGGCACGATGAACGCGAACAGACATTGAACCAGCTTCTTGTTGAGATGGACGGGTTTGAACAGAATAACGGAGTTATTATAATTGCCGCTACAAACCGCCCGGATGTATTAGACCCGGCATTATTACGACCAGGGAGATTCGACAGGCAGGTAGTTGTAGATCGTCCGGATGTTAAAGGACGCGAAGGAATTTTGAAAGTACACACACGTAATATTCCTTTAGACCCAACAGTAAATCTCGAGGTGCTGGCTAAAGGAACGCCTGGGCTTGCGGGCGCGGAACTTGCAAATCTTGTAAATGAAGCGGCTTTGCTTGCTGCCCGTAGAAACAAGAAAAAAGTTGAAATGATTGATTTTGAGGAAGCAAAAGATAAAGTAATGATGGGGATGGAGCGCAAGAGCCTCATCATTTCTGAAGAAGAAAAACGCACTACCTCTTATCATGAAATCGGTCATGTACTTGTTGCGCGTATGCTTCCCGAAGCTGACCCCGTACACAAAGTAACTATTATTCCGCGAGGCAGAGCACTTGGGGTTACAAGTTATCTTCCAATAGATGAGAAGCACACTTACTCAAAAGGTTATCTTGAAGCAATAATTACATATGCTTTAGGAGGGCGTGCAGCAGAAAAATTGGTCTTTAACCATTACACAACCGGCGCCGGAAACGATATAGAAAAGGCAACCAACATTGCCCGCAAAATGGTTTGTGAATGGGGTATGAGCGAAAAGCTCGGACCTTTGAGCTATGGCGCTAAAGAAGAAGAAATTTTTCTTGGAAGGGAAATACAAAAACATCGCGATTATAGTGAAAAAACAGCAATTGAAATTGACGAGGAAATAAGGACGATAGTTAGTGATGCCATGGAACGCGCCGCGCGAATATTAGCAGAAAACATCGATTCGCTTCATCTGCTTGCTAAAGAACTACTCGAAAGAGAAATCCTTGATTCAGATGAAATTGATAAGATTATGCACGGTGAAGAATTGCCTCCGGTGAAGAAAGAAGGTGATGAATCTTCTGACAAAGAGGGCGAAGTGCCTGATCATGTAAAAAAGCTGATTGAACAGCGAAAACCGAAAGAATCGTCTTCTAAAAATGAACCAAATTGATAATGGAAGTATTAAATACAAAGATGAATTGGTTAGAAAGCTAATTCATCTTTGTTCTCTTTCCATACCCATAATTTATTATTATATCTCCACACCGGCAGCTGTAACCATTCTTAGTGTGCTTACTTTATTTGCCATAACCTTAGATTTGTCTCGATATTATTTTCCAAAATTCGGAAAATTTTTTTATAAATATTTCGGTTTTATACTGCGTAAGCATGAAGTAGATAACGTAAAAAAAAATTTAAACGGCGCTACATACGTTCTAATATCTGCTTTGTTTTGTGTAATAATTTTTCCTAAAGTATTTTTTGTAACAGCGTTTACTATTTTAATTATAAGCGATACGGCAGCGGCTCTTATTGGAAGAAAATTTGGAAAACATAAACTGCTTGCGAAAAGTTTTGAGGGAACTTTAACATTTTTTGTTAGTGCAAGCGTTGTAATTTTGTTTACTCCCAAATTAACCGGGAACCCAACAGAACTTTTAATTGGTATCATCGCCGCAGCTGTTGGAGCAATTGTAGAGAATATTTCTTTTGGCTGGGCAGATGATAATTTAACAATACCGTTATCCGTTGGTTTTAGTATGTGGGGCATGTATCTGCTGCTGATGCCGGACATATCATTAATTCTGCCAAACGTACCGAGGTAAAGATGAAAAAATATTCTTTAATAATTTTTATTGTTGCTGCGCTCAGTTTTATGTCGTGCAGTTCATCTAATAAACCAGCGCGCGGACCCGAAGATGAAATTTATGTTATCTCAGATTCTTTAGAATTTTTGGAACTGCAAAGTGCGCTCGACTCTACATTTCAAAAAGTAATTTACACACCTCAGCCGGAAAACCTATTTAATTTAATTCGCATATCCCCAAACC
>JAIOIM010000785.1 GCA_019912505.1 Ignavibacteriaceae bacterium | reverse complement strand
TAATAAAATAAAACTATATTCTTTAAGCGGGCGCATGGCAAACTCTGCGCCCGTTATTATTTAATTGCTAATTCCATTCTTAAATTAGCGTGCCAGTAAACCAGCACGCTGCACAAAAAAAGCCCGGTAAACCGGGCTTTAATATTACGGAGAACTCTGCCGTTAATAAATTATTTTCACCAATGCAATAATCTAAAATCAAATATAGAAAAGTATAATTTCCATTGCGAAATTATCGTTCACCCTATGACTAATTTTAAGAAACAAAAATATAAACTTTTTCTACCCGCTATTCTCTTTATGCTTACAGCATCGATACTTCAATAAAATGTCTCATTGAAAATAAAGACGTTTTCAGTAAAGTTGCTTTGCGGAAATACTGGGCTACACCTCTGCGGGGTCTACCGGTCCCTGACCGGATTGGGATGAAGCCTTATAAAGTTATGTTGCTTATTCTGAAAACATTTCTTTCAAAACAGTTAAAACTTTTGTTTGAGTTGCTTTATTTAATGTAGCTATCTTTTTAATTAATCTGGTTTTGCCGACTGTTCTTATTTGGTCTAATACGATTTGACCCTGCTTACCCTCCACTTTGCAAGCAATTCTAGTCGGATAGCTGTGTAACCTCGAAGTAAGTGGAGCCATAATAATTGTTGGAATGTTGCGATTCATTTCATCGGGAGAGATAATAACGCAAGGGCGAGTTTTTTTAATTTCGCTGCCTATAGTTGGGTCTAAATTCACAAAATAAATATCAAAACGAGAATACACTTACCACTCCCATTCTTCTTTATCCCAATTTGTTTGTTTATGCAATAAATCAGAATCCAACAAAGAATCATCGCCAGCATTTCTCATTTTCTGAAAAGCTACTTCCCAAACTTCCCTGGCTTTAGAAATTGGTTTAATTATAATTTTTCCGTCATTAATCTCAAGTTGAACTTCACTTTTGAGACCGCTTTCATCAATGAATGACTTAGGAATCCTAATGCCGCGAGAATTACCAATTTTTATAATTTTGGTTTTCATTTTATATCGCTCTTAAATAAATGTAGCCACAATGTAGTTACCCTAAAACAAAACATCAAGCCCATTTATTTTAGTGTAGCCCAACAGCGTGTTAACCGTCAGTCCGTTAGCTAACGGACGTAACAAGTTGTTAAAGCACAACACCACTGTTAATATTATTTTAAAGATTTACTTCTACTTTTTAAATTGTCTTGGTTGTAAATAATAACCAAATTATACTTTCGTTATACAGATATATGCTGCTGCGCCTCTCACCGGCATAAACAAAAATAGATTCTTAAACAAAAATATATTATAATTGATCGGTGTTATTATAAAACGGAATTGAAAATGGAAAATATATCAAAATGGCTTCGCGTTCACATTGGGCTTTCGCCCGTTTTTCAAGAAAAATTACTTGCTACATTTATTGTAATATTTATTTTATGGGTTGCCCGACGGGTGGTACTTTGGTTCAGTAACAAAAACTATACAGATATTCATATCCGGTATCGGATGCGGAAAACGAGTCTATACGTTGTTTTTACTATAGGCTTTATACTTATCGGAAGAGTTTGGTTTGAGGGCTTTGGTTCGATAGCAACTTTTCTCGGTCTGATAACCGCAGGTATCGCTATTGCCCTAAAAGATCCATTAACAAATCTTGCAGGGT
>JAIOIM010000784.1 GCA_019912505.1 Ignavibacteriaceae bacterium | reverse complement strand
GCAAAGCCGGGGAGAATTTAATTTCAATTTATAAATGAGTCAATTCTAAAAAGGTCAATAATTCATTTTGAGATAAAAATATAAACCGTTGAAACGGTTTTGTATAACATTGGCTTGTTGTAAACCCACGACTTAAGTCGTGGGTTAATGAGACAAGACAGAGAATCAAAAACGGTTTCACCTGTGCGCCTAGGCGTAACCGTTTACAACCTTATAGACCAGTTTCATCATCAACATTTCTTTGCTTTAAAAATAAAACGGCTTTAGTTTTTTTACTAAAGCCGAAATCAAATTAATGATTGATATCTATTTTAAGAAAGAATAGTTCTTTCCGTAGTAGAGCATTTGTTTTGTAAAATCATCTGGGTATTCAATTTTTACATCTACCATTTTGTCCCCATCATAAACAGGTTTTAATAATGGATTGATAAAGCCTTTGTAAGGTGCAATATTTAATTTTGAGTAACGCTCTTTTACTTCTTTATGAAGTTCGGAGTCTACTTTTACGCCGTACGTTTCTACCAAAATTTTTGCCGCAGCAAAATCTCCTTCCGATGTAATGCGCTGAATTTCCCGAAGTTCTTCGCCGAATATTTTACGGAGTTTTTGGTAATCATTTATTACAAAATATGTTTTGCCGTCTTTAACTTTTTTCTCGATAACATTGTCGGCTTTACCTTTTTCGTAAGCCCACCCGGCAATAAGCTGACGGTTGCGCATATGGCTTTCCTCTACGTTATCGCCAATTTCAATACGGTTTAGCTGAAGCATTAAACCGTTTCGTATATATTTTTGATATTCCGCTTTGGCTGCATCGAGCGTAGGCATAACACCGATATCAACCATTTTCTGATCCATCAAATAATAGAGTGCCACTAAATCGGCGCGTGCTTCCTCAATTGTAGAGGCATAATTTTTAAGTGTCTGTTTCGGTGTGCCTACTCCGTCTTTTATTTGTCCGGAAGCATGACCGATAACTTCGTGAAGATCTGTGTGAAGATTATCTGCAAGAGGTCCGTACTTTTTAGAAAGTTCAATTTCGGATTCATCAAAAGCAAATTCTTTTAGCACGCCTTCTGCGGAAGCTTTATCGTATGCAAATACGATGTTGCCGAGGTTAACCGATTTTGAACCATATTCTTTTCTAATCCATGTTGCGTTGGGCAGGTTTATCCCGATAGGTGTTGATGGGGATGCATCACCCGACTCGACGACAACAGTAATTACTTTTGCAGAAATTCCCACAACATTTTTTTTCTTATACTCGTTTGGTATCGGCGAGTTGTCTTCAAACCATTGTGCTTGTTTGCCTATTGCCTCAATTCGTTTTGTAGCTTCCTGATCTTTGAACGAAACAATTGCCTCGTAGGAAGCTTTATGCCCGAGCGGATCGCCGTATACTTCTATAAAACCGTTTACAAAATCAATCGTTGAAAGAGTGTCTTGAAGCCATAGAATATTATACTCATTCCATTTTTTTAGATCGCCTGTTTCATAAAATTCAACAAGCTTATCAATCGTCTTTTTTTGTAAATCGTTTTGCGCCGCCGCCGAAGCTTTCTTTAACCATAAAACGATGTTTTCTATTGCCGGGGAGTATAAGCCGCCAACCTTATAAACTTCTTCTTCTATCTTCCCATTATTTTTTACAAGTTTGCTGTTTAAGCCGTACCAAATCGGAGCAGGATCATTTTTGTCTTCCTGCTTGTTGTAAAAATCTTCGACTTCTTTTTGTGTCAACCCTTCATAATAATTGTTAGCAGAGGTTGATATAATATCTACATCGGAATTCAAGTTAACCCGTTTAGCATCAATTTTGGGGTCGAATATTATAGGTGTTAGTTCGGCTGTTAATTGCTCAATTGTTTCACCTTCGTTTAAAGGCATGAGTGATTTATCGCTTCCCATTAGTAACTCGGCAAAATACTCCTTGGAACATAAAGGTAAAAATTTTGCGGTGGAGTAGTGATGATGAAGTCCGTTTGAAAACCAGAAACGTTTTACATAAACCATAAACTTCTGATACTCTTCGGAAGTTTTATCACCGTTATAACTGTTCACAATTGCTTCAAGAGTTTTTCTAATTTTCAGATTATGTTTACCGTTCTGATCGTATAGAATATCTCTTCCGGCAAGAGAAGCCTGGTAAAGATAGTACACCAATTCTTTATCTTTGGCACTAAGGTCTTCAAACCCTGGTACCTGGTAACGCAAAATACCGAGGTCGGCAAATTGTTCAGGTTGATAATTAAATTCTTCTTGTTTCATTGTCTCATTTTTTTTATTTGTGGAATCGCATCCTGTAAGGGTAATAAATAGCGCAGCCGCGATTAAAAAAATAATCTTTTTCATCTTACACCGTAATTGTTAAAAATCTTGCCGGTAAATATAAATAGATGAATTGACAGATGCTGTCTAATATTTTCTGTATGCTTATAGTAAGGTGAAGTTTGTACAAAATAGTCGATATGAGTCCGCTTCAAAAAGCCCGAATACTCAAAATGTGGTTCTCGCTAAAGTGGGAATCTCATTCAAGTGCGAAACAAATCAGATTACTGTTTTCAAGGGTATGACCTTCTTTAGAGCCGGCTCATCAATATTCTTTACAATTTTAAAAACAAAATGCCGGAACTGCAAAAGAAACTGTTCCGGCATTTATTTTAGGGGGTAGTCTTTATTTTAATTTCTTCTTCGCATACCTTCATACTTTGGAAGTGAGTCATCTTCATTATTACTAAATTCCATCATTGTCTCAAGGTCGCGCAAATCCTGATTAAAAATTTCCGAAGCGCTTTTTTTAGTTAGCTCATGGTCGCGGTAACGGCGCATAGCTGCATTTATGCCTGATTTTAATCCGTTAATCTCTCCTTTGAGTTTTTCAAACGGACCTTCATAGTTACCTGATGCATAATTTTTTGTCAGAGACATAATCTGGTCGGCTTTTACGAGCACCTCATCGGCAGTTACTTTTGCATTCTGGATTAATTTTTCTCCAGCCGCTTTAGCTTTATTAAATGATGTGTCAATATCTCTTTTAATGTCGCTTCTTAATTCTTTACCGCTTTTGGGCGCGTTTAATAATGCCGCAATAGCACCGACCGCACCACCAGCAGCAAGCAATAAAATTCCAGTCAAAAATTTGTTTTTACCGTTTTCCATTTTTTCCTCTCGCATTTTAATTATCACAATCCAATTTTACCATTTAGAAATCTATTTTTCAAGACAGAACGGAAAATTTACAATTATTTTACAGCTTTAATATTTTCAATTTTTTTTATATTTCAGTTCCAATCAGTAAACAGACGAAATTAATTTAATTCACTCGGCTTCAAGTTATGTTTTCCTTATTACTTTTTTCTTCTCAAACCAGACGTAAACCGCCGGAATGATAAGCAATGTAAGTAATGTTGATGTTATCAATCCACCGACAACAACAGTGGCAAGCGGTTTTTGAATTTCCGAGCCGGTACCTGTGGCGTATAACATCGGCATCAAACTGAATATTGCTATCGATGCGGTCATCAATACCGGACGAAGTCTGTTTAAACTTCCTTTTCTTATAGCTTCTTGTAATTCAATTCCTTCATCCCTAAGCTGCTGAATTCGAGAAACCATTACAACCCCGTTCAATACGGCAACGCCGAACAGCACTATAAAACCGATAGACGCGGGAACCGATAAATATAAACCGGATAGAAATAGAGAAAGGATTCCCCCGATTAATGCGAACGGAAGAATCAAAAGCACCAACAAGGCAAGCCGTATCGATTTGAATGTTATAAAAAGAAGCAACAGAATTAATGCTGTTGCGATGGGCCAAATAATTAAAAGTTTATTCATCGCCCTTTGCTGATTCTCAAATTGCCCTCCCCATGTTAAATAGTAACCGGCTGGCAGGGTAATTTTTTCTTTTATTTTTTGCTTCGCCTCGGCAACAAATCCGCCGATGTCCCTTCCGCTGATATTCATCTCAATTCCGATTCTTCTAATACCATCCTGCCTGCTTATCTGAACCGGTCCTTCTATCATTTCTACATCGGCTAATTGTGCAAGGGGTATGTTCTTTCCTTCATGTGTCGGTACAAGAATATTTTGAATTGCTTCAATGGAATTTCTTTTTTCTTCAGGGAGTCGGACAGTAATATCGAAACTACGGTTCTCTTCATAAAACTGAGAAGCGGTTTTTCCGGCAACAGCTATTTCAATTACATTTTGAACATCGTTTATGTTCAAACCGTATCGAGCAATTTTAGAACGATCGATATTAACTGTTAAATAAGGTTGACCCGATACTCTTTCAGTCATCAAATCGGTTCCACCTTTTATAGAAGAAAGGGTTTTTGCAATTTCATCAGCTTTATTTTTAAGCACGTCGATATCTTCGCCAAATAGTTTTAGAATTAACTGCGCGCGCGTTCCGGCAACAAGTTCGTCAATTCTGCATTGTATCGGCTGGCTGAAACCGAAATTTATTCCCGGTATTGATTCCAAAGCTCCGCGCATTTCATTTGTTAATTCTTCTCTCGAAATATCTCTCTTCCATTCGCTTCTCGGTTTTAATATTCCCACATAGCCGGTCTGGTCAACTCCTCTGGTATCAAGCGCCACACCCGTCTGCCCTGTGCGTGAAACAATCAGATTAAGTTCATCAAACGCTATCATCTTTGCAGCCACTAATTTATTTACTTCCATAGCTTTGGAAAGGGAAACACCGGGAAGCAAAGCAACGTCCATATCAAAAGCGCCTTCGTCCATTGTTGGAATAAATTCCGTCCCCAAACGGGTATACAAAAACAACGAGCCGATCAAAAAAACTCCCGCAATAGATAAAAACACTATTCTTTTCTTCATCACATAATCTAAAAGAGGCAAATAGATTTTTTTAGCGTACTTCATTATTACGCTTTCTTTTTCAGGCTGGGGCTTCAAAAATATTGCGCACAAAGCCGGTATTACAAAAATTGAAAGGAACAAAGAAGAGAGAAGCGCTATTGCAACAGTTTTGGCAAGCGGAGTGAACATCTTTCCTTCTATCCCTCCGAGTGAAAGAAGCGGGATGAATGTAATTGCGATGATGAGTTCGCCGAAGATGCTTGGTTTTCTAACTTCAAGCACAGCGTGAAGAACGGCTAATAGTTTTGGTTTATCACTTTCGCCTTCGCTTAAATGCCGTTGTACATTTTCTACCTGAATAATCGTAGCGTCTATTATCATTCCTATCGATATAGCGAGTCCGCCGAGCGACATAAGGTTGGCGCTCAACCCGGCAAGTTTCATAACAATAAAAGTAACAAGCAGAGAAAGGGGAAGAGCAATAAGCACGACAAAACTTCCTCTAAAACTTCGCAGCAATAAGTAGAGAACCAGCAGAACGAGAATTGCGCCTTCAATTAAAGCTCTGCTTACGGTATTAACGCTTTCGTTTACAATTTCGCTTCTATCGTAATAAGGCACCATTTTAATTCCGGCTGGAAGAATATTGTTTTCATTTATCACCTTCACTTTTTCTTTAACCCGCTCTACAACATCCCGACTGTTGGCGCCGCGCAGCATCATTACAATTCCGCCTACCGCCTCGTCTTTTCCGTTTTTCATTGCGGCTCCCATACGGACAGCCTCGCCTATCTTTACATCGGCAACATCTTTTATAAATGTAGGTGTTCCTTCGTGCGACCTAAGAACAATGTTTTCGATATCATTTATGTTTTTTATCAGACCAACGCCGCGGACAATAAACTGCTCGGAATTTTTTTCGAGAATATTTCCTCCCATGTTTTGATTATTGTTCTCAATAGCCGCGTAGACATCATCTGCCCTGATAGAATATTTAAGAAGCTTTTCCGGTGAAACGACAACTTGATATTGTTTAAAGTAACCGCCGAAAGAATTTATTTCGTTAACCCCGGCAACACTTTTTAACTGCGGTGTAATTATCCATTCTTGTAAAGTTCTTAAATTTGCCAGGTAAGAAATTTTTTGCAGTGAATCTTCCGGCATTTCACCTTCAATGGTGTATTGATAGATTTCACCCATTGCAGTAGCAATCGGTCCCATCGCTACTTCAACTCCTTTCGGAACGCTTTCTCTTGCTTCGGCTAATCGTTCAAAAACCAATTGACGCGCAAAATAAATATCAACATCCTCGTTAAATATTATTGTTACAATAGAAAGCCCGAACTTTGTAACCGAACGCATCTGTTCAATATCTGGCAGACCGCGCATAGCCATCTCAATCGGGTAAGTTACATTTCGTTCAATTTCTATTGCGGAAAGCCCGTCGGCGTGGCTTATTACTTCAACTTGATTATTAGTTACATCAGGGAAAGCGTCTATGGGAAGGGTGAAATAAGAATACAACCCAAACACTACAATAAGAAGCGAAAAAAAGATTACCATTTTTTTTTGGTTAAGTGCTGCGGAAATTATTTTTTCTAACATTAGTGTTCATCTCCCTCAAGCTCGTCTTTTTTCAAATCGCTTTTTAAGTAAAAGACTCCGTTCACGGCAATCGTTTCACCCGGTTTCAACCCTTCTTTTACTTCAACCATTTTGCCGATGGTTGTTCCGGTAATTATTATCCTTTGTTCAAACGTCCTACCGCCGCCGGTTGCATTAATATTTGTTTCAACAAAAACATACTCTCCGCCGGGTTCTGTAACCACAGCTTCCTCATTTATTAAAATTGCTTTTTCATTTGCGCCAACGGGAATTTTTAACTCGCCGAACATTTGCTGTTTTAACTTTTGAGATGAATTATTAAACTCGCCGCGCACAGTAATTGTCCGTGATTTTTGGTCAACCGTTTGACCTATATAAATTATTTTCCCGTTAAATTTTTCATCACCATAAGTTGAAGAAGTGAATACCACGTTGGGGGTTTTTTTTATTTTGAGTAAGTCTTTTTCATATATTTGACCGTCTACCCAAACCGAGTTAGTATTAATTATTTTAAAAGCAGTAGTTGTGCCATCGACAAATTGACCTATTACAACATTTCTTTCTACAACAACACCGCTAATTGGGGATTTGATTGGAAGCGTTCCCGATGTGTGATCTTCCTTATCGTTCTCATTAATTAAATCTTCATCGGTAAGCCCTACCGAGTGAATTCTTTTATCTTCTGCCTGAAACTCGGCGTATGCTTTTTGATACTCCGCTTCCGCTATGTAAAAAGTTTGTTTTGAACCGATGTTTTGTTCCAACAATACTCTGTGTCTTTCGTAATCAGCTTTTGCAAAATCATAGTTTGCTTTCGCTTTCAGATAACCTGATTTTAATTCTCCAATTTCTAATCCTTCAACGTACATTAATATTTCTCCGGCAGAAACATAATCACCTATTTTTGTCATCACGCTATGCACTCTCCCATGAACAAGCGAACCGACATAAGCTTCGCCATCCTGATTAGAAATTACCGTAGCCGGGATTATGAGGTATCCGGTAAACGGGCTGAGCTTTACCGTATCGGTTTTCAAATCTATTTGTTTTATTGATTCATCCGAAAGCGTTACAACAGTACTTTGCTCATTATGGATTTCATCTTTTTGAGGCTCCCCGTTTTCTCCGCATCCCCAGAATAGAAAGCCGAGCGCAGTTAAACTAATTAATATCTTTATGCCTATTTTCATTTAATTCTCCAATTCAGTTTTGTCAAAATTATTTTGTCCGGTCAACTCTTCTAAAATAAAATCAGACTGATAGTGATTATATAACGCATTTATGTAATTATTACGCGAGCTAATCAAAGTCTGTTTTGCCTGAAGGTATTCAATGTAAGTAAGTTCCCCGGCATCGTAACTTCTTTCCGCTGTCCGATAAATTTCCTCAGCCAAAGGAAGAATTTCATTCAAATAAAGTCTTACCTGCTTCATATTATTTTCGTGATTGATGAAAGCGTTTTTCACCATTAAGGCTATTTCGTTTTTTGTTAGTTGAAATTCGGATTCGGAGATTGATTGATTTGCGTCAGCTTCCAGAATTTTTCCTCTTTGGTCCATAAAAAACCAAAGTGGGACGGAAACACCGAATGAAGCTCCGTAGAAACCGTTATCAGCACCCAGTGTTTGTTTGAAATATGCCAAATTAAAATTGGGCAGAAGGGAAGACCAAGCAAGACTTTTCTCTACCGAGGCAACATCATTATTTAAACCGGCTGCTATAATCTCGGCGTTAGTTACTTCCAGGGACTGTAATAAATTTTCTAAGGTTAACTGATGATCGACAAAGACAAGTGAGTCCACTAATTCATAACCGGAATTATCGCTTTTTGTGTCCAACCCTAATGCAAAAATAAATTCTGAATTAGCATTTGTCAGTTCGTTCTTTACAGTTTCCAGATTATTTAATACTTCTGTGAACTGAACTTTTGCGGTTAACTTTTCAAGATTGGACCCTACTCCGACCGCGTATTTTATTTCAGCCTTTTTATAAAAGTCCTCCGATATTTCAAGATTCTCCGCTGCATATTTTAATTGATTCTGTTTTGCGAGAACTTTGTAGTAACCGGTTTTTATTTTACTTATTACTTTCCGCTGTGTAAATGTAAGTTCATTAACTGCTATTTCTTCTCCCTTAATAAACTTGTTCGCTTTTAAAAAATAGTTTGACGGAAACTCGAAAGACTGGCTTATTTCAACACTCCTTTCACCAAAGTTTTTCAGGCTGTTATTTACCGGCACATATTCATAGCTAATTCCCAATTCGGGTTGGGGCAATGATATCCCGCTCCAAAATTTTCCCTTCGCGGCCGAAATATTTTCAACCGCACTTTTAATTTCCTGATTATTCTTTATACCAAGTTCTATCGCATCGTTCAAACTTAAATTTTTTCTCTCACTTTGACCGTATATACAAAACTGTATTAGTACGACAGCGAAAAAAACAAAACGTTTTTTCATGTTGTCTCCATAATTTTAAATAATATTTATCCCGCAATGGGGAAGAAGAAAAGATTTAAGATTAGCTAAATAAGAAATGATCTGTTGTACAAAAATAATTTAGAGGGACGCGCTATTATTTGGAATTGCTTCGACGGATTAAAATAAATATTTGTTGTTTCAACTATTACTG
>JAIOIM010000783.1 GCA_019912505.1 Ignavibacteriaceae bacterium | reverse complement strand
ATAAAAATATTAAAGAGATAATAAATTCACTTCAATCTATAAAGTACTCCGATAAAAATTTTGAAGTAATATTTATTGATGATAGTTCTACGGATAACACTTACAGCATAATAGAAAATGAAATTAAAGGGCTGAATAATTTTTCATTGCTTACTTCATCAAACAAAACACTCCCCGCAAAAAAAGGAGCGCTTCAATTAGGCATAGAAAAAGCGAAACATCCTTTTATTATGATAACCGATGCTGATTGCAATATTAAGCCCGACTGGCTAAAGATTTTTTCGCAAAAATTTTCAATAGGTTACGATTTCGTTTTCGGGATTGCCCCGCTTATAAATAAAGGAAGTTTTACTGGCGAACTTTCTTCGTTTGAAAACCTTAAAAGTTCTATGCTTTCATTTTCTTCAGCGGCTTTAAACCTCCCATATTCGGCAACTGCCAGAAATTTTGGCTTCAACAAAAAATCATTCAATTTAATTTCAGGATATAAAAACACTAAAGAAACCCTCGGCGGCGATGACGATCTTTTACTTCGCGAGGCAATAAAATATAAAATGAAGATCGGGTGGGTTACCAACAAAGAAGCTTTTGTTTTCTCTAAAACCAAAGAAATATTTAAGGATTACTTGTGGCAAAAAAGCAGGCACACCGAAACGGCGCTATATTACACAACGGGCAGAAAGATAGTGCTGGCAGTTTGGCACTTAACAAATATTGTAAGCCTCGCTTCCGTTTTAATGGTGTTTAAAAACTGGATTTTTGCTCTCCCCTTCTTTGCAAAATTTTTTATGGATATTCTTTTAACAAGGTCTATCCAAAATAAATTTGGCTATAGGTTTTCTTTTATTAAAATAATCATTTTTCAGATTGTGTACGAAATAATGCTTGGTATAAATTTCTTTAACGCCCTTTTCGGTAAAAAAGTATGGAAGTAGAAAAGCAGGCGGCGCACTGGTTAGATGAAAATCATCCAAACTATAAACGATGGAAACGAAGCCGGGGAATTTCACTTCAACGAGGTGAATTTGTAAAATATTTAACCGAAAAAACAATAAAAGCAGCAGGGCTAACTGTTCTTGATCTCGGCTCCGGTGAAGGTGGAACATCTGTGGCTTTTGCAAATAATAATAAAGTTATAAGTTTTGATATCAGTCTGCTTCGCCTTCAAAGGCAGATTAGTAACGTAGCAAAATATAATAAAGTGCTCGGCAGTGCCATGCAGCTCCCTTTTAAAAATAATAAATTCGACTTAATTATTCTGCAAGACGTTATTGAGCACCTGACGGATGCTAAAAAAGTAATAGGAGAAATTTCAAAAATTTTAAACCCGGGAGGAACTATATTTATGAGTACGCCGAATAAATACTCCCTTTATAATTTGTTGGCAGATCCGCACTGGGGGTTCCCGTTTGTTGCTATAATGAATAGGAAGCAGCAGAAAAAATATTTTCTTCCATTGTTCCGTAAAAGTGAAATTAATAGAACCGACACAGCCCAACTTTTTTCTCTAAAAGAATTGGGTGATTTGTTAAGCGATAGCTTCGAGTTAGAATTAAAAACCATTACGGCTGTACAAGAATTATTTAACGGTAATAAAGGAATTATCTGGAGCAACTTTCATCTTAGGTTGTTAACTATAATTAAAACTCTTAAACTTGAAAAACTCGTTTTATTTTTTGTTAATAATAATGTCGGGATAATAAACAGCTATTTTACACCGACTTTTTATTTTTTATTGAAGAAAAAGCAGCCGCATAAAAATTCATCAGTTTGATTTATAAATCAAATGCTCTATTTTTGAAGAAAAAAATTTTTATATGAATCATAAACAATTAGCCCAAAAAGCAATGGAAGCAAAAAAAAATGCACTTCCTCCCTATTCAAATTTTCACGTCGGTTCAGCTTTATTAACAAAAGCCGGCAAAGTTTATCTCGGCGGAAATATTGAAACACCCTCTTATAGTTTAACCGTGTGCGCTGAGCGTACTGCAATCTTCAAAGCTATAACCGAGGGAGAAAGAGAATTTACGGCTATTGCAATTGCAAGCGACTCGCCTGATTACTGCCCCCCCTGCGGTGCCTGCCGACAGGTTATAAAAGACCTCTGCGGAGATATAGATGTTGTTATGATTAATGGTAAAAAAGAAATAAAAGTATTTAAAATTTCCGAATTGCTTCCATTCGCGTTCGGAGATGAAGACCTGAAAAAATAATACGGATTTATAATTAATTTATGATGGAATTTACCCCCCATTCAACTCCAAGAGATACAGGATGGATTGAAGTAATTGCCGGGTGTATGTTCAGCGGCAAAACCGAGGAATTAATACGCAGACTAAGACGTGCTGCAATTGCCAAACAGAATGTAAAAATATTCAAACCGGCAATTGATCTTCGATTCTCTGAGGATTCAATCGTGTCGCACAGTGAGCAGTCGCTGCCCTCAATACTTATAAAAGATATAAACGAGGTTCTTAATCACTCGGCTGAAGCGCAAGTAATTGGAATTGACGAAGCACAGTTTTTTAC
>JAIOIM010000782.1 GCA_019912505.1 Ignavibacteriaceae bacterium | reverse complement strand
ACTGGAAACAAGCTTATTGGGTTTATTGATAAATTTAGACAAAGAATGGTAATTGCTAAATGGGAAAACAATAAACTAAATGCAATAAATATTATTGAACTTCCTGTGTCATCTTATCTTACGGATGTGGGTATAAATTATGACTCCGAATTCTATTTTTCTGATGGATCGCTGAACTGTTTGTATAAGTTTAACGAACTTGGCGAATATATTTGTACTTTAAATAACCCAGGTTGGTTTTATCATCCTTTCCGCTTAAGTAATATTGCTTATGATAGACCTGAGATACCTGCCATAGAATTTTATGTTTCTAATCTTTGGTCAGCCGAGCGGGGTATCCGGAGATATCTGCTTGGAAGTGATGTTGTGGACATTACAGCAAACCAGGTTGGTATTTCATACTTAAATTTAAATTACAGACTTATGGGAGACTCGTATGTAAAAATTGATATTTTAAAAAACGGGGTTTAAAATACACAAAAACTTATGGCTGGCAGCAATCGGGTTATCATACTGAAAGTATTAATTACAGTGCTTTAGGTCCCGGAAATTTTGTTGCCAATATCAGTTATAAGCATTGGCAGGATGATAATTATCTTTCATATAGTCAAGGATCAAGAACAAAAACTCTCGCCTTTTCCTTGACAAATCCTCCGCCGGTTATTTCTTATTTTAACCAAAGTCCTAATCCAATTTGTAAAGGTTCTTCGGGTACTGTATATGCTTATTTATCTCAAGGGTATTCTGTAACATATACCTGGGAAGCAATTGATTTTCCTGACGGGGCTTATATAGTTCCTAATAATTCAACTTGTAAAGTTTATTATCCCAATAGTAGTAAAGGTTCCTATAAGGCTCGTGTTCCCCAAATAAGATTAACTGTAACTAATAGCGTAGGATCAGACACAAAAAGTTTTGAGATAGCTATGAATAGCAGCTGCCCAGGTTGTCCAACTCTTGCATTTAGTAATAATAGTGTTTTGGTAGATGAGAACCCTTTACTGATTACATCATTTGCAAATCCGGAGGTTAATGTTACAGATTTTTATTTAATCAATGGAGAACCGGTAGGTACGGAAGGAGAATACAATTTTGTAATCCACGAGCCTCAATCGGAACATACCTGGTTTGACCAAATACAACTTTTAGAAGTTAAAGTTAAGAAGAATGAACATGTTGCCGCTAATGAAGAAGGTGAAATTATTTCTTTCACTAAGAGAGGCAAGCCGTTAACAATTACTTTAAATAATGGGATTGATATTACACGGTATTTAGCTGAACAGGATTCCCTAGAGATTAATCTGGGTGCCGGTGACGTAATAAGAA
>JAIOIM010000781.1 GCA_019912505.1 Ignavibacteriaceae bacterium | reverse complement strand
TTATTATCATAATTCGGCAGCGCTACATTTAGCCGGTCGCCGTACATCTGCACTTCATAATTTGTTTTTTCTTTAATAAGATTATAAGCTTCACGAATAGGTGAGCAGACAACTTCAACTATTTGCTCGGAGAGAGACGCTTTAATATTTTTCGGCGTATCCCAACTGATAATTTCGCCGTTGTTCATCAAAGCAATTCTGTTGCATCTTTCAGCTTCATCGAGATATGGAGTAGTCATAAAAATTGTAATCCCATCTTTTAAAAGATTGGAAAGAATCTTCCAGAAATCTCTTCTTGAAACCGGATCAACTCCGGTAGTAGGTTCATCAAGGAAAATTATTTTTGGTTTATGAATAAGTGTGCAAGCCAAAGCGAGCTTTTGTTTCATACCGCCGGAAAGTTTATCTGCAAGCCTGTCTCTAAAAGGAGTTAAACGGGTAAACTCTAATAATTCATTCCGTCTTTCCTTAAAATTTTTAACACCATGGATGTCGGCGAAAAATTCAATATTCTCATCAATTGTTAGATCGCCATAAAGCGAAAATTTTTGAGAGAGATAGCCGATTTCATCTTTAATTTTGTTTTGCTCAGTCTTCAAATCATAACCAAGCACTTGTGCATTTCCGGAATCGGGACGCTGCAATCCTGTTAACATTCTTATTGTTGTAGTTTTACCAGCACCGTCAGGCCCAACAAGTCCGAACATTTCACCTTTGGCAACCGAGTATGAAACTCCTTTTACGGCTTCAATATTTCCGTAGCGTTTTTTCAAGTTATCTATTTTTATTACGTCTTCCATTTTAAGACTCACTGTTATCATCGTTATTAAGAATTACCCTCGCATCAGCGGGCATTCCCGGTTTAAGATCGTATTGTGGATTCGGGATTTGTATTTTTACAGCAAAGACTAATTTAGTTCGTTCATCTTTTGTCTGAATATTTTTCGGAGTGAATTCCGCTTCGGGAGAGATATAGGTTATTTTACCTTCATACTTTTTATCTTTATAAGTATCCATTGTTATTTCGGCTTTTTGTCCCAGCTTAACGTAGCCAAGCTCATTTTCAGAAACATAAATTACCAGTTCAACAATATCGAGATCGGAGACTTTAAAAAGTGAAGACATCGGAGTAACGGTTTCTCCCCGTTCAACAAAAGTTTTCACTAAAAATCCATTTATCGGTGAAACCACATAACTATCATCAATATTTTTTCTTATGAGGTCGGCACCTGCGGCAGATCTATTCAAATTTGCTTTTGCCTGATCGATTTCTTCCGGTCTGAAAATTTGTTTTACCTTACTCAAATTTTCTTTTGCTGAATTATATTGCGCGCTCATAAGTTCAAATCTTGCCATTGCATCATCAAATTGTTTTTTTGTAATGGAGCGTGATTCATATAAATTCTGCATCCGTCCTTTATCACTTTCAGCAAGTTTAAAATTCACTTCTGTTTGTTTAAGATTTTCTTCTGCTTGCTTAATATCTTCTTTACGTGCGCCTTTCTGCATCAGCTTTAACTGTGCTTCGGCAGCATCACTGCCGGCAATAGCCTGGCGAAGCTGAATATTTAAAAGATCGTGATCAACAATTAGAATTGTATCACCGGCATTTATTCTATCGCCTTCGTTATAATTCATTGTTTGAATATCGCCGGCGGTTCGCGAACTAACAATAATGTTAGTTGATTCAATTGTTCCCGAAGCATCGATAAATTGCTTTTCGTCGCCATTACCGCAGCCGAACAAAATTAACGAAGCCGAAAGAAAAAGGAATACATTTAGTTTTTTCATTTGTTTACCTCAAGTTTATAGTTTAAAATTTGTCTGCCTTTTTTTGTTAATATCCCGTTTAACAGAATATTGAATGCATACCTGAATGTTTGATGATAAGATTGTTTAGAAAATATTTCCGCCTCTGAATCTGCTATATGTCCTAAGGCGGAAGTGAATACCAGTAAAATAATTTCATCTGGTATATCGAGAATCATTTTTTTCTTTTTACCGATTTTCAACAAAGTTTTTATAATTGGTATTACACGAGTATTTCTAAAATTTTCTATATCGGAAGCCAATCGAGGGTAATATTTTCT
>JAIOIM010000780.1 GCA_019912505.1 Ignavibacteriaceae bacterium | reverse complement strand
GTTTCAAACAGGTAGGATTTAAGATTTAGTTTTTATAAAAACTCGTTAGAAATGTTACTTATAAAATTAAATTGAAATTTGAATAACTTCCCCGATAAAAATAACACAATAACAGTTAGCTGTAAATTTTTGTCAAACAGCAAATCATTCTCCTTTTTTATATCTTTACATCAAAGATTTAATGATTTACTAAAAGGAATTGCCATGGCTGCAAATATTGATTTGATTGAAAAAGTATATTCAGAGTTTAGCCATAAGCTCGAGCAAGTTCGTAAAGTTGTCGAACGTCCTCTTACTTATGCCGAAAAGATATTGTATACCCACCTTTGGGAAAAACCGGAAACGATATTAACGGGGGGGAAGGATTATTCAGAACTTTCACCTGACCGCGTAGCAATGCAAGACGCAACTGCACAAATGGCACTTTTACAGTTTATGTCGGCTGGGCGTAAAACCGCTGCCGTACCTTCCACAGTTCATTGCGATCATTTAATTCAGGCACAGGTTGGTGCTGTTGATGATTTGAACCGTGCTAATAACGAAAATAAAGAAGTTTATGATTTTCTCGAATCTATCTCAAGCAAATATGGCATCGGGTTTTGGAAACCGGGTGCGGGCATTATCCATCAGGTAGTGCTTGAAAATTATGCTTTCCCCGGCGGTATGATGATTGGGACAGACTCCCATACGCCAAACGCAGGCGGTCTTGGAATGATAGCCATCGGCGTTGGCGGAGCTGATGCCGTTGATGTTATGGCTGGAATGCCCTGGGAGTTAAAGTGGCCGAAACTTATCGGTGTTAAACTTACAGGTAAATTAAATGGATGGGCATCTGCAAAAGACATCATCTTAAAACTTGCAGGCATACTAACCGTTAAAGGCGGAACCGGTGCAATAGTTGAGTATTTCGGTGAAGGTACAGAATCACTTTCTTGTACAGGTAAAGGCACCATTTGTAATATGGGCGCTGAAATAGGAGCCACAACATCTCTCTTCCCATATGATAAAAAAATGGCTGAGTATTTGAACGCTACCGATAGAACAGATGTTGCCGCACTAGCCGATGGATTAAAAAATGAATTAAAAGCCGACAGCGATGTGTTTGTAAATCCACAAAAGTATTTCGACCAGGTTATTGAAATAAATCTTGATGAACTTGAACCACACTTAAATGGTCCATTTACACCGGATAAAGCCGTGCCTATTTCTCAGATGAAAAAAGCAGTTGTAGAAAACAATTACCCCGATAAACTAAGCGTAGGTTTAATAGGAAGCTGCACAAACTCAAGTTATGAAGATATCGACCGCTCCGCCAGCATTGCACGCCAGGCACTTAATAAAGGCTTAAAAACAAAATCGCAATTTACAATTACACCCGGCAGCGAGCAGGTACGCGCCACCATTGAGCGTGACGGACAGTTAAAAACTTTGCAAGATTTTGGCGGAGTTATTCTTGCAAATGCTTGCGGTCCCTGTATAGGTATGTGGAAACGGATGGATGTAAAAACCGGTGTTCGTAATACAATAGTAACATCGTTTAACAGAAATTTTGCAAAAAGAAATGATGGCAACCCGGATACTTTAGCATTTGTTGCGAGTCCTGAAGTTACAACCGCTCTTGCAATTGCCGGAAGTTTATCATTCAACCCGATGACTGACGAACTTGTGAACGAGAATGGGGAGAAAGTAAAACTAGACCCACCTGTTGGCGCAGAATTACCTTCAAAAGGATTCGACAAAGGAGAAAATGGTTTTATTGCCCCTGCAAAGGATGGCGGAAATGTAGGAGTTAAAGTCAGCCCGGAAAGTGAGCGTCTTCAATTATTAACTCCGTTTACACCGTGGGAGGGAAAAGACCTTGAAGATTTACCGGTGCTGCTAAAAGCAAAAGGTAAATGTACAACTGATCATATTTCTATGGCTGGTCCTTGGCTACGGTTCCGCGGACATCTTGATAATATTTCAAACAATATGTTTCTCGGTGCAATAAACGCCTATACTAATGAACCGGGAAAAACAAAAAATATTTTTACTGGCGACATCAAATTAGTTCAGGAAGTAGCGCGCGCTTATAAAGCGCATGGTACCGGCTGGGTGGTTGTTGGCGATGAAAACTACGGTGAAGGCTCAAGCCGCGAACATGCGGCAATGGAACCGCGCTGGCTTGGCGGACGCGCGATAATTGTAAAAAGTTTTGCGCGCATACACGAAACAAATTTGAAGAAACAAGGTATGCTACCCCTAACATTTGCAAACCCGGCTGATTACGACAAACTGCGTGAAGATGATAAAGTAAGTATTATAGGTTTAACAAAACTTGCACCCGATACAAAGCTAACACTTGTTATAAAACATTCTGACGGCACAACCGATGAAGCAATATTAAATCATACATTTAATGAAGCTCAAATTGGATGGTTCAAAGCCGGAAGCGCATTAAACTTAATAGCAAAGATGCATAAAGGTTGATGAGCAATTTTTGAGAAAAGAAGTTTTTTAACTAAAAAATAATTGTTAAAATAAAAAACTCCGGTAATATTTTGCAGGAGTTTTTTTTTTGATTACAATATCATCCGAGCAACTCTTTAAGTTTTAACAAAAAAAAACGGGCTGCCAATTAAACTCGACAGCCCGTATCATATAGTCCACTAACTATACTACTAATTAAATGCTTACTTCTAAAAATCAACTTAACGCAGTTGTTAATCCATTTAACCCGGTTACAACTATCAATTATTCAATTGCAAAAGCAGGTAACGTTTCATTAAAAATTTTTGATATACTCGGGAACGAGATAAAAACAGTTGTTAATTAAGTTAAATCAGCAGGAAGCTATGAAATAAAATTTGATGCTTCCAGCTTTGCAAGCGGTATGTACATTTACAAACTTCAATCAGGTAATTATACCAAAGTAAAAAAAATGATATTGATGAAATGAGCGACAAATGCCGTAATAGCAAATAGCGGTAAGTTAGAGAAAAATTTATCTCTACAAAGGAATTAACTTTGATGAAGTAAAATTACTCTCTTTTGTTTACAAGGCGGCATATCATTATGATGTGCCGCTTTTTTTACGAAAATATTTTTTGAAAAATAATTTAACTTTAACTTGATTTTATAACAGAAAAACTTTATTAATAAACAAAGGTTTTTATAAATTATTTTTGGAGGCGGCTATGACGCTTGCAAAAAAATAATTCCTCTCAACCACCATTTCAGAGAAAAACAAAACAAAGGGAAAAGTATGTTAAACTTAAAACATTTTTCAGTGCTATTCTTACTGTTCAATGTAATTTTTATTGCAGCCTATTCATCTTT
>JAIOIM010000779.1 GCA_019912505.1 Ignavibacteriaceae bacterium | reverse complement strand
ATACTATATTATCAAAAAGTGATAAGGCGGATAAGTCCGCCCTTATCGCTTTTTATATTATTAAAATATTATTGTTTAAGTGCCGAGAAGATGAAGATTTTAAACCATATTTGGAGGTCTACAATTGGATAATAAAAGAATTTCCTTCGGCAAAATACCCTCTGTAATTGAAGTCCCCGATTTGCTCAATATTCAAAACGAGTCTTTTGAAGATTTTGTTCAGTCGAAAACCCCTTCGAGTGAAAGAGTAAACAAAGGTCTGCAATCCGTATTTTTAAGTAATTTTCCTATATTCGATAATAAAGAAAATTATCGCCTAGATTTTTTACAGTATAACATCGAAAAGCCGCGCTATTCGGTTGATGAATGTTTGGAAAGAGGTTTAACCTTTGCGGCACCTCTAAAAGGTAAACTTCGTTTATCCGCAAAAGATCCTGAGACACAAGAATTTGTTAACAGCGTTGAGCAGGAAGTTTATCTTGGCAACCTTCCGTTTATGACAAATAAAGGTACATTTATTATAAATGGTGCTGAGAGAGTTGTTGTTTCCCAGCTTCATCGCTCGCCGGGTGTAGCTTTTTCACAAACCGTGCACCCTAACGGTACACCGATCTATTCGGCTCGTATCATCCCTTTAAGAGGTTCTTGGGTTGAGTTTGCTACTGATATTAACTACGTTATGTACGTTTATATAGATCGTAGGAAAAAGTTTCCCGCCACTACTCTTTTGCGTGGATTAAATTACGCCACAGATGATGAAATATTAAATCTCTTTAACCTTGTTGAAGAAATTGATGTAAAAAAAGCAAATATTGAAGAATTTATAGGTCGCACTGTTGCCAGTGATGTTTTTGATATGTCAACCGGTGAAATATTCTTAACTCGCGACAGCATTCTTTCGGAAGAAGATATTGAAAGATTAAATGACGCAGAAGTTGATATAATTAAATTAATTAAATCCGATGCCAGCCCTGACCAGGACCTCGTTGTAAACACACTCCGGAAAGACACATCGCACACCCGCGAAGAAGCTTTATTTGCTATATACCGCCAATTACGTTCCGGTGAAGCCCCGGACCTTGCTACAGCCGAAGCGCTTATAGACAAACTGTTTTTTAACGATAAACGTTATGACCTCGGTGAAGTTGGTCGTCATAGAATGAACAACAAATTAAAACTTGGTGTTCCGTTTGATAAAACTGTTCTAACAATAGAAGACATTGTAGCAATAATGAGTTACATTATTAAGCTTAAAAATGGTAATGAAACAGTTGATGATATTGACCACCTCGGCAATAGAAGAATTAGAACCGTTGGGGAGCAGCTTGGGCAGCAGTTTAATGTTGGTATGGCTCGTATGGCAAGAACCATAAAAGAGCGTATGAATATGCGCGATAACGAAAATTTTACCCCTCAAGATTTTGTAAATGCAAGAACAATAAGCAGCGTTATAAATGCGTTCTTCGGTACAAACCAGCTTTCTCAATTTATGGATCAGACAAATCCATTGGCAGAACTTACCCACAAAAGAAGAATGTCGGCATTAGGACCCGGCGGTTTAACACGTGAAAGAGCCGGCTTTGAGGTTCGTGACGTTCATTATACTCATTACGGACGCTTGTGCCCGATTGAAACGCCTGAAGGTCCAAACATCGGTCTTATTTCTTCTTTAACAATTTATTCTCAAGTAAACCGTTATGGGTTTTTAGAAGCTCCTTATCGTAAAGTTAAAAATGGTGTTGTTTCAAAAGAAGTAGTTTATTTAACAGCCGAACAGGAAGATAATTATACAATTGCACAGGCAAACGCTCTTTTAAATGATAAACAGAAGTTTGTAAATGAAAGGGTAAAATCAAGATTCAAAGGCGAGTTTCCTATTGTTACGCCGGATAACGTACAATATATGGATGTTGCTCCTGCACAAATAGTTAGTGCCGCCGCTGCTCTTATTCCATTTCTCGAACATGATGATGCGAACAGAGCACTCATGGGTTCAAACATGCAGCGCCAGGCAGTACCATTATTAAGACCCGAAGCGCCTCTTGTGGGAACCGGGCTTGAAAGAAAAGTTGCATTCGATTCGCGTGCAATGGTAACGGCAGAAGATAACGGCGTTATTGAATATGTTGATGCAACAAAAATTGTTGTAAAATATGACATCAATCCAAACAGCATCGAAGCGTTAACTTCATTTAATGATGTTAAACAAGTTACATACGACCTTACAAAATTCCACGGAACCAACCAGGAAACCTCTGTAAATCAGCGCCCGATAGTTAAAGAAGGCGACCGTATTAAAAAAGGTGATGTACTTGCTGACGGCACCTCTACCGATGGCGGTGATCTAGCACTCGGAAGAAACGTGCTTGTTGCATTTATGCCCTGGCGCGGCTACAATTTTGAGGATGCTATTGTAATTAGCGAACGCGTTGTTTCGGAAGATGTTTATACTTCAATTCATATTGAAGAATTTGATTTGCAGGTTCGTGAAACAAAGCGAGGCGAAGAGGAACTAACCCGCGAAATTCCGAACGTTAGTGAAGAAGCAGTAAGAAACCTTGATGAAAACGGTATTATCCGCGAAGGCGCCGAAGTAAAAGAAGGCGATATTTTAATAGGTAAAATTACACCAAAAGGAGAAACCGACCCAACGCCGGAAGAAAAACTTTTACGCGCAATATTCGGAGATAAAGCCGGCGATGTAAAAGATGCTTCACTAAAAGCACCTCCGGGGCTAAAAGGCACAGTGATAAAAACCAGACTTTTCAGTCGTAAAAGAAGAGATAACGATGCAAAAAAAATCGAAAAGAAATTGCTCGATACTCTAGAGATGAACCATGATAGATGGAAAAAAGAGCATTATACTAAATTAGTTGAAAAGTTAACAAAACTTACTGATGGTCAAACATCTACAGGAATTAGAGACCTTGATGGCAGCGTTGTAATACGAAACGGTGTTACAATAAAAGATTCAACTTTTTCTTCGATGGACGATGTTACGAGATTAGATTACACGTTAGACTGGTTCGAGTCGAAAAAATTAAACAGTAATCTAAATCTATTATTTCGGCACTACTTCGACTATCTTGCCGAAATTGAAGAGGATTATAAAAGAGAAAAAATTAAAATAGCCAGCGGTGATGAACTTCCTCCAGGAATTGTACAACTTGCTAAAGTTTATGTTGCAAAAAAACGCAAACTCTCGGTTGGTGATAAAATGGCAGGCCGTCACGGAAATAAAGGTGTGGTCGCCAAAATTGTGCCTGTTGAAGATATGCCTTATTTACCCGATGGAACACCTGTTGACATTGTTCTTAACCCGCTTGGTGTGCCATCCCGTATGAACATAGGGCAGCTTTACGAAACTGCGCTTGGCTGGGTAGGTAAAAAACTTGGTGTTAAATTTGCCACCCCTATTTTTGACGGTGCCAAAGTAGAGGACGTTGATGAGTGGTTGGAAAAAGCCGGGCTCGAAGCCGGAAGTAAAACTACTTTAATCGATGGTCGTTCAGGAGAAAAATTTCATCAAAAGGTTACTTGCGGATATATTTATATGCTTAAGCTAAGCCATTTGGTTGATGATAAAATACATGCCCGTTCAATTGGACCATACTCTTTAATAACGCAGCAGCCTCTTGGCGGAAAAGCCCAGTTCGGCGGTCAGCGTTTTGGAGAAATGGAAGTGTGGGCACTCGAAGGATACGGCGCATCTCATATTTTACAAGAAATATTAACTATAAAAAGTGACGATGTTGCCGGTAGAGCAAAAACGTATGAAGCGATTGTGAAAGGTGAAAACTTGCAGGAACCAAATGTTCCCGAGTCGTTCAATGTGTTAATTAAAGAGCTCCAAGGTTTGGGTCTCGACATAAAAATAACTTAACATGTTTAGAACATTATTTTCACTAGAAATTAGGAGATAAAAAATGCCTTTTAGAGTTCAAGAAAATGCAATGCGTGATATTCATAATATCACTATTAGCTTAGCAAGCCCCGATGATATATTATCAAGATCATTCGGCGAAGTTACAAAACCCGAAACTATAAATTATAGATCATTCCGCCCTGAAAAAGACGGTTTGTTCTGCGAAAAAATATTTGGACCAACACGCGATTGGGAATGCTTCTGCGGTAAATACAAAAGGATACGCTACAAAGGTATTATTTGCGACCGCTGCGGTGTTGAAGTTACTCAAAAAAGTGTGCGCCGCGAAAGAATGGGGCATATCGGTCTCGCGGTTCCGGTTGTGCATATCTGGTTTTTCCGTGCTCAGCCTTCAAAAATTGGCAACATAATTGGTTTAAGCCTTAAAGAACTTGAGAAGGTTATTTACTACGAATCGTATGTAGTAATTAATCCGGGTCCTACAGGTCTTAGCCGCCTCGATCTTATTTCGGAAGATCAGTACTTCGAAGTTTTGAACTCGCTGCCGCAGGGCAACGAAAAATTAGAAGATGCCGACCCGAAAAAATTTGTTGCAAAAATTGGCGGCGATGCCGTAAAAGAAATTCTTAAACATACTGATGTTGAAAAACTCTCAAAAGAATTAAGAGAACAGTTAAAAATTGAAACATCACAGCAGAAGAAACAGGACCTTCTTAAAAGGCTTAGAGTTATTGAAGCTTTTAAAGAAGAAGAAGAAAAAGTGCCGAACAGACCCGAATGGATGGTGCTAAATTATATTCCTGTTATTCCGCCTGAACTGAGACCATTGGTTCCTCTTGAAGGCGGCAGGTTTGCTACAAGCGATTTAAATGATCTTTACAGAAGAGTAATTATCAGAAATAACCGCCTTAAAAGATTAATAGATATAAAAGCTCCCGAAGTAATTCTTCGTAATGAAAAAAGAATGCTTCAAGAAGCTGTTGACGCTTTATTTGATAATTCAAGAAGAGGAAGCGCCGTAAGAAGCGATAATAACCGTCCGCTAAAATCATTGAGCGATATGCTCAAAGGTAAGCAGGGACGTTTCCGCCAGAACCTTCTCGGTAAAAGAGTTGACTATTCAGGTCGTTCTGTTATTGTGGTTGGTCCTGAGTTAAAACTTCATCAATGCGGTCTTCCGAAAGATATGGCAGTTGAATTATTTAAGCCGTTTATTATCCGCAAACTTATTGAGCGCGGACATAATAAGACAGTTAAAAGCGCCCGAAAAGTAGTTGATAGAAAAGATCCTATTATATGGGACATCCTTGAAAAAGTAATTAAGGGACACCCAATACTCCTTAACCGTGCGCCAACATTGCACAGGTTGGGTATTCAGGCTTTTCAGCCGATACTAATTGATGGTCGTGCAATTCAATTGCACCCGATGGTTTGTACCGCATTCAACGCAGATTTTGACGGCGACCAGATGGCTGTTCACGTACCGCTCTCGTTTGAGGCACAACTCGAAGCATCTTTGTTGATGTTGTCGAGTCATAATATTCTTTCTCCTCAAAACGGTAGCCCAATTGTTGTTCCGACTCAGGATATAGTACTTGGCTGCTATTACCTTACTAAATTTAAAGAGGGTGAACTTGGCGAAGGAATGACATTCGGTTCTTACCAGGAAGTTATTATTGCTTACAACAACAAGGTTACATCGCTTCATGCAAAAATTAAAGTTCGCCTCGATGGCGAAATGGTTGAAACAACTGTTGGCAGAGTAATTTTTAACCAGGTTGTACCAAAAGAGATGGGATTTTTTAACCAGCTTCTAATCAAAAAAACATTCGGCGGGTTTATCGGTCAAATGTTTATGAAGATGGGTAATAAAGTAACATCAAAATTCCTTGACGATTTGAAGGAACTTGGATTTAGATACTCTACTGCCGGTGGTTTATCGGTGTCTTATGCTGATATGATTATCCCCGAAGAAAAAATAAATCTTATTACTAAAGCCAACAAAAAAGTTGATGGCATTCTTAACGAACATGAAATGGGCGTTATTACAGATGCCGAACGTTATAATAAAATTATTGACGTTTGGACACATACAGCGAATGATGTAGCCCGTGCTTTGATGGAAAAATTACGCGTTCACAATCATGGCTTTAACTCGTTGCACATGATGGTTGACTCCGGTGCGAGAGGCTCCCAGGAGCAGGTTCGTCAGTTAGCCGGTATGCGTGGACTTATGATGAAACCTCAAAAAACATTATCCGGACAAGCAGGCGAAATTATTGAAAACCCGATAGTTGCTAACTTTAAAGAAGGTCTTTCGGTACTTGAGTACTTTATTTCAACCCACGGCGCGCGTAAAGGTTTAGCCGATACTGCACTAAAAACAGCGGATGCCGGTTATCTTACAAGAAGGCTCGTTGATGTTTCGCAAGATGTTATCATCAGTGAAATTGATTGCGGTACCATTCTTGGAATTGAAGTTACAGCTCTTAAAGATGTTGAGCAGGAACGTGAACCTCTTGCAGAACGTATTACCGGACGTGTTGCACAGGAAGATGTTTACGATCTTCGTACAGACGAAATAATTGTACCTGCAGGTGATATGATTACCGAGGCAATTGCAGAACATATTGAAGATGCAAACATAGAATCGGTTTATATTAGAACAGTACTCACGTGCGAATCGAAACGTGGTGTTTGCGCTAAATGTTACGGAAGAAATCTTACAAATGGTAAAATAGTTGAGATTGGCGAAGCGGTTGGTATAATAGCGGCACAGTCAATTGGTGAACCCGGCACACAGCTTACACTGCGTACATTTCACCTTGGCGGAACTTCATCACGTATTGCAAGTCAGTCGCAGGTAGAAACAACATTAGACGGTATTGTAAAATTTGAAAAAATTGCTTACGTAGATAAAACAGATTTTATGGGCGCGGTAAAAGTAGTAACCGGTCGTCGCGGTACCATTAATATTTTTGATGACAACAATCGTCAAATAAAAAAATACGATGTACCTTATGGTTCCGAGTTATTAGTAAATGACGGCGACGTAATTAAAAAACGTTCACCTCTGTATAACCATGATCCTTACAATGCTGTTATATTAACAGATATATCCGGCACAGTAAAGTTTGTGGATCTTATTGAAGGAACGACAATGCAGCAGGTAACCGATGAACAAACCGGTCACGTGCAAAAAATTGTAAGCGAATCAAAAGATAAAAATTTAACACCGAGTATTTCAATTGAATCAGAAGACGGCATAAAAAAATCATTTAACATCCCTAATAGAGCATATCTATCTGTAGATGAAGGGGAGATGGTAAGCGCCGGAACTATTCTTGCAAAAATTTCTAAACAAGCTACAAAGAGTCGGGATATTACTGGTGGTTTACCACGAGTAACTGAATTGTTTGAAGCAAGAAGCCCGCAAGAGTCAGCAATAGTTTCCGAAATTGAGGGATTTGTAAAATTTGGTGCTCGTAAAAAAGGTTCCAGGGAAATGTTTATTACTGCTCCTGATGGTTCTGATGAGAAAAAATATAATGTGCCTCTTGGCAAACATATTTTAGTTCAAGAGAGCGATGAAATCCCCGCAGGTGAAAAAATAACCGATGGACCGATAAATCCTCACGATATCTTGAAAATAAAAGGAACCAGTGCTGTTCAGGAATATCTTGTAAATGAAATACAGGATGTTTACCGATTACAGGGCGTAAAAATTAATGATAAACATATTGAAGTAATTGTACGTCAAATGCTTCAGAAAATCAGAATCGTTTCGCCCGGCGACACTAAATTTCTCGAAGAAGATGTTGTTGACCGCAACCAATTCATCGAGGAGAACAGTAAAATTATAACAATGGTTTACATCGAAGATAAAGGCGATTCCAAATACAAAGATGGATCGATTGTAGCAAAAGGTAAGCTTAAAGAAATTAATGCCGATCTTAAAAAGAAAAGCAAAAATCCGGCAATTGCCAGAGATGCTGAACCGGCAACATTTGAACATATTTTGCTTGGTATAACCCAAGCCGCTCTATCAACCGAAAGTTTCATTTCGGCTGCATCATTCCAGGAAACTACAAAAGTGCTTGCCAACGCTGCAACGGAAGCAAAAATTGACCGCCTACGCGGGTTGAAGGAAAATGTAGTAATGGGTCATTTAATACCTGCCGGAACCGGTCTGAAGAAGTATTTAAATATAATACTGAAGGCTGAAGAAGTACAAGTTGAAGATACCGCGGAAGAAGTAGAAGCCTGATTAGGCTTCAAAAATTGAAAAATCCGGCTCATCAAAGCGGCGAGCCGGTTTTTTTATCTAAATAGTGGATTAAAAAGAAATTTATTTCAATGTTTTCTTGACTAATTTTTAGGTAACACCTATATTTAAAGTCTGAAATTTTTTTGACTGTATAATCTTTAGGAGATTTTTGTGCCCACAATAAATCAGCTTGTTAGAAAAGGTCGCGTTGCGATTGTTGCTAAAAGAAAAGCCCCGGCTTTAGACGCGTGCCCTCAGAAAAGAGGGGTATGTACAAGGGTATATACTTCCACCCCAAAAAAGCCAAACTCTGCATTAAGAAAAGTTGCAAGAGTACGGCTAACAAACACACAGGAAGTAACAGCATATATTCCTGGCGAAGGGCACAACTTACAGGAACACTCAATAGTGCTGGTTAGAGGCGGAAGAATAAAAGATCTTCCGGGTGTAAGATACCACATTGTCCGCGGTACTCTAGATACAAGTGGTGTTGATGATAGAAGAAAAAGTAGATCCAAGTACGGCGCTAAAAAACCGAAAGCAAAATAAGACAAGATAAGTTATGAGAAAGAAAAGAGCAGAGAAACGGTATCTTAAACCCGACCCGAAATTTAACGATGTTCTGGTTGCTAAGTTTGTAAACAATTTAATGTACGATGGAAAAAAAGACGTCGCACGCCAAATTGTTTATGATTCTTTTGAAATTATTCTACAGAGAACAAAAAAAGATGGTCTGGAAGTATTTAAAAAAGCAATGAGTAATACTCAACCGCTTATAGAAGTAAGAAGCAGACGCGTGGGCGGTGCAACTTACCAAGTTCCAACGGAAGTTCGCCCTGAAAGAAGATATGCTCTTGCAATGCGTTGGCTTAAAACATATGCCCGTGCAAGAAATGAAAAAAGTATGGCTGCAAAATTAGCCTCCGAATTAATAGCCGCTTCAAACGGTGAGGGCTCTACTGTAAAGAAAAAAGAAGATACACATAAAATGGCTGAAGCCAATAAAGCATTTGCTCACTTTAGATGGTAAACGATAGAATAGGATTAGATTAAGTAAGAATGGCTGGAATTCGTAAGATAGAGAACGTTAGAAACATTGGGATTATGGCGCACATAGACGCTGGTAAGACAACTACAACCGAACGTATATTATTCTATACCGGGAAACTGCATAGAATTGGCGAAGTACATGACGGCGCCGCTACAATGGACTGGATGGAACAGGAAAAAGAACGCGGCATTACAATTACAAGTGCCGCAACAACTTGTTATTGGAACGATCATCAGATAAATATTATTGACACTCCCGGACACGTTGATTTTACAGTAGAAGTTGAAAGATCGTTAAGAGTTTTAGACGGTGCAGTTGCTTTATTCTGTGCAGTCGGTGGTGTTGAACCACAATCAGAAACTGTTTGGAGACAAGCAGATAAATATAAAGTCCCTAGAATTGCCTTCGTAAATAAAATGGATAGAACCGGCGCCGATTTTTATAACGCTGTTCAAATGATGAAAGATAGATTGGGTGCTAATGCGGTTCCGCTTGCCCTTCCTATTGGTGAAGGCGATATGTTTACCGGTGTTATCGATCTTATTTCGAATAAAGCCAGAATGTATCATGAAGAAGGATTTGGAGCTACATATGATGAAATTCCAATTCCGCATGATTTGCAGGAATTAGCAACAAAGTTTAGAACCCAAATGCTCGAAGCAGTATCTGATGTTGATGATACACTGCTTGAAAAATATCTTGAGGGTAAAGAAATAAGTGAAGAAGAAATAAAGGTTGTTTTACGCCGCGCTACAATTGACTTAAACATTATTCCCGTTTTATGCGGTTCTTCTTTTAAGAACAAAGGTGTACAGAAATTATTAGATAGTGTAATCGATTTTCTTCCGGCACCGAATGATTTTCCAGAAATAGTGGCGCATCATATCGGGGTTTCTGACGAAGTTACACGAAAAATGTCTGAGGATGAAGAATTTACGGCATTAGCATTCAAAATTATGAATGACCCATACGTTGGTAAGCTTACTTTTTTTAGAGTTTATTCGGGCACACTAAAAGCCGGTTCATATATTTTTAATGCGGTAAGCGGCAAGAAAGAAAGAATTTCACGCCTGCTTCAAATGCACGCTAACCATAGAGAAGAAATTACTGAAGTAAGAGCCGGCGACATTGCCGCCGCAGTTGGCTTAAAATTTACAAGAACCGGTGACACTCTCTGCGGAGAAAAGGATCCGGTTGTGCTTGAAAAAATTATTTTCCCAGAACCAGTTATTCAAATTGCTATTGAACCAAAAACAAAAGCAGATCAAGATAAACTGTCGGATGCATTGGTTAGACTTTCCGATGAAGATCCTACTTTTAGAATAAAGGTTGACGAAGAAACCTCCCAAACGCTTATAAGCGGTATGGGCGAACTTCACCTCGAAATTCTGGTTGATAGAATGAGAAGAGAATTTAAAGTTGAAGCAAATGTTGGTAAACCCCAGGTTGCATACAGAGAGACAATTTCCCAGACAGTAAATGCCGAAGGAAAGTTTGTAAAACAAAGCGGCGGACGTGGAAAATATGGACATGTTTGGATTGAATTAGGACCTAACGAACCAGGTAAAGGTTATGAGTTTATAAACGGCATAGTCGGCGGTGTTGTTCCTAAAGAATATGTCCCCGCTGTATCGGCAGGTATTCAGGATGCTATGAGAAATGGCGTTATTGCCGGATTTCCGGTTGTGGACATTAAAGCAAAAATTTATGACGGTTCGTATCATGATGTGGATTCGGATGAATTATCATTTAAAGTTGCTGGTTCCATGGCTTTCAAAGCAGGTGCACGCAAAGCAAAACCTATTCTACTTGAACCACTAATGTCGGTTGAAGTAGTAACACCTGAGGAATATCTTGGAGATGTAATGGGCGATCTTAATTCGCGCAGAGGAAAAATTGAAGGTTTTTCTGCTCGCAAAGATGCACAGGTTATAAAATCGCATGTACCTTTATCTGAAATGTTCGGATATGCCACAGTATTACGATCAATGACTCAAGGACGAGCGATTTACTCAATGCAATTTTCTCATTACCAGGAAGTACCAAAATCAATTGCCGAAGAAATTGCTGAGAAAACTTTAGGAAAAAAAGCATCAGCTTGAACATAATAAAGAATTAATAATAAAAAAGAAAAAACAACCTTAGAAGGAGAATTCAGATGGCAAAAGCAAAATTCGATAGGAGCAAACCTCACGTTAATATAGGTACAATCGGTCACGTAGATCACGGGAAAACTACATTAACCGCTGCCATCACTATGGCTCTCGCTTTAAAAGGCTTATCAGAACAAAGAAGCTTTGATTCTATTGATAATGCGCCTGAAGAGAGAGAAAGAGGTATTACCATTGCTACTTCTCACGTAGAATATTCTACAGAGAACAGACATTACGCTCACGTTGACTGCCCTGGTCACGCTGACTACGTTAAAAACATGATTACGGGTGCTGCACAAATGGACGGCGCTATACTTGTTGTTGCTGCTACCGATGGTCCTATGCCTCAAACTAGAGAGCATATTCTTCTTGCACGTCAAGTTGGTGTTCCTAAAATGGTAGTGTTCATGAATAAAGTTGATGCGGTTGATGACCCTGAACTTTTAGAATTGGTTGAAGTTGAATTAAGAGACCTCTTAACCGAATACGAATTCCCCGGTGAGGAAATTCCGATTATTCAAGGTTCGGCTTTAAAAGCATTGGAAGCAGCTACTTCCGGCGCAACACCTGACGATGAAAGATTTAACTGTATTTGGGAGCTTATGAAAGCTGTTGACGAATATATTCCTCTTCCTGCTCGCGATACTGATAAGCCTTTCTTAATGCCTGTGGAAGATGTTTTCTCAATTACAGGTCGCGGTACTGTTGCTACTGGTAGAGTAGAACGCGGTCAAGTTAAAATCCAGGAAGAAGTTGAACTTATTGGTCTTGGCATTCACAAAAAAACAGTTGTTACCGGTATTGAAATGTTCCGTAAAGAATTAGATATTTGTCTTGCTGGCGATAACGCTGGTATTCTTTTAAGAGGCGTTGACAAAAAGGAAATTGAAAGAGGAATGGTTATTGCCAAAACAGGTTCAATAACTCCTCATAAACTTTTCGAAGGTGAAGTTTACATCCTTTCAAAAGAAGAAGGCGGACGTCATACCCCGTTCTTCAATGGTTACAGACCTCAATTCTATTTTAGAACAACAGATGTTACAGGCGTTGCTACACTGCCAGAAGGTACAGAAATGGTTATGCCCGGCGATAAAGTAAAATTATCTGTTGACTTAATTTCTGAAATTGCTATGGAAGATGGTTTACGCTTTGCTATACGTGAAGGCGGCAGAACCGTAGGTGCCGGTGTTGTTACGAAGATTATAAAATAATTGAAATTAGATTCCACGGGAAAGGGAGTTTCGCTCCCTTTTCGTGTCTAATATATTATAAGGAGTATTTTAAGTGCCTGGTCAGAAAATAAGAATTAAGTTGAAATCGTACGATCATATCTTGATCGATAAATCGACAGAAAAAATCATTAAAACAGTTAGAAGCACAGGTGCAGTGGTTTCTGGACCAATACCATTGCCGACAAGAAGAACTCTCTACACTGTTTTAAGATCACCTCACGTCGACAAAAAGTCGCGCGAGCAGTTCGAGACTAGGGCACATAAACGCATTATTGATATACATAATTCAAACAACAAAACTGTCGATTCACTAAGTAAATTAGATATTCCGGCGGGTGTTGATATTGAAATTAAGCTTTAAAGAATCTGGGAGATAAGATGTTTGGCATCATTGGTAAAAAAATAGGAATGACGAGTATTTTTAGCCCCGAGGGGGAAATTATATCGGTTACAGTTATTCAGGCTGGTCCGTGTAAAATATCATCTATCCGGACAAAAGAAGTAGACGGCTACGATGCCCTACAGATAGGCTTTGGTGAAAAGAAAGAGAAAAATGTTTCGAAGCCGGTTCTTGGTCAGTATAAAAAATATGATCTTGTCCCCGCTGCTATTGTTAGAGAATTTCGTCTAACAGAGCCTTCGGAATATAAAATTGGTGATGAATTAAAAGTTGACCTCTTTAAAGAGGGTGAAAAAATAAAGGTAAAAGGTCGCTCCAAAGGAAAAGGTTTCCAGGGCGTAATGAAACGTCACGGCTTCGGCGGTGTTGGAGGTACAACCCACGGACAAAGCGATCGTTTAAGAGCTCCGGGTTCAATCGGTTCCAGTTCTTATCCATCAAGAGTTTTCAAAGGTATGAAAATGGCGGGTCGTATGGGCTACGATTTTGTTACAGTTTCTAACCTAAAAGTGGTTAAAATACTGTCCGAAGAAAATTTGATTTTGGTTAAAGGCGCTGTTCCTGGCTCGATTAATTCATATGTTGAATTGTTAAAGAAGTAAGTTGGTAAATTAAGATGAAGTTAGATGTTTTAAAAATAGATGGTTCTGTTTCCGATGAAACAATTGAGTTAGCGGATGATATTTTTGCTATCGAGCCTAATGATCATTCGATATACCTAGCTGTAAAAGCTTACCTTGCAAACCAAAGACAAGGAACGCATAAAACTAAAGAGCGGGCTGAAGTTAGAGGCGGCGGTAGAAAACCATGGAAGCAAAAAGGTCGTGGCGGCGCACGTGCCGGTACAACTCGTTCGCCACTATGGGTTGGCGGCGGTACAATATTTGGGCCCAAGCCGCGCGATTACAGACAGTATCTTTCTAAAAAAGTAAAAAGATTAGCTCGTAAATCAGCATTAAGCTATAAAGTAAAAGATAATCAAATTCTTGTTGTTGAAGATTTTTCATTTGAAACTCCAAAAACAAAAGAGTTTGCAAGCATGCTTAATTCCCTTAAAATAACCGGTAAAAAAGTTTTATTGTTAACCAACGGAAAACAGGACACTATTTACAAATCGGGCAGGAATATTAGTAAAGTTAATATTCTTGAGGCTGATAAAGCATCTACATATCATATACTAAACAACCAGGTGCTTGTGCTTCAAAAAAGTGCCGTTGATGTAATATATAAAACATTCGGAAGCGGAGAGGTAGTAAGCTAATGCATCATATATTAATTAGACCGTTAATTACTGAAAAAATGACTAATATTAGCGCTGACCAGGGTAAGTACGGATTTATGGTAAACCCTAGAGCAAATAAAATTGAAATAGCAAAAGCTATTGAAGAAAAGTTCAGTGTTCATGTAACTAATGTTAGAACAATAAATCATCCTGGCAAATCGAAAACAGTGTTTAGAAAGAGCGGAAGATTTGTTGGAAGCACTTCAAAATTCAAAAAAGCTATTGTAACTCTAAAAAAAGATGAAACAATAGAACTTTTTGATCAAGTATAGGTATTGAGGACAGAATTTAAATGGCTATTAAAAAATTAAAACCAACTACTCCCGGATCTAGATTTAGCTCTAAATCTTCTTTTGAAGAAATTACAAAATCTACACCGGAAAAATCATTGACTGTGGCTTTACGTAAAAGCGGCGGTAGAAATAATCACGGTCGTATAACTTCCAGACATATTGGCGGCGGACATAAAAGAAGATACCGCATTATCGACTTTAAACGCGATAAACATGGTGTGCCTGCTAAAGTATTCTCGATAGAATACGATCCGAACCGTACTTCGCGCATTGCTCTTTTGCATTACGCAGATGGTGAAAAAAGATATATTCTTGCGCCAAATGGTTTGAAGGTAGGAAGCACAATTCAATCAGGCCCCGGAAGTGAAATTAATGTTGGTAATGCTTTACCATTAAAAGAAATGCCGCTCGGCAGCTTTGTACATAACGTAGAAATGAGACCTGGCAAGGGGGGACAAATTGGACGCAGTGCCGGAACAGCCATTCAACTTATGGCAAAAGAAGGCGACCACGCTCAATTAAAGATGCCATCAGGTGAAGTTCGATTGATAAGACTTGAATGTCTTGCTACTTACGGTACAGTAGGAAATGCCGAACAAGAAAATATAGCGCTTGGCAAAGCAGGCCGTACTCGATGGAAAGGAAGAAGATCTTTCGTAAGAGGCGTTGCGATGAACCCTGTTGACCATCCGATGGGTGGTGGTGAGGGTAAAACTTCAGGCGGCGGTCATCCTGTTTCGCCTTGGGGTCAAAAAGCTAAAGGCTTAAAAACCAGAAAACATAAAAAAGAATCTAATAAGTTCATCATCAAAAGACGGAATAAGTAGAGAAGATTATGCCAAGATCAGTAAAAAAAGGACCGTTTGTCCATTATAAATTAGCTGAAAAAATAGACAAGCTTAATGAGACCAATCAAAAGAAGATTATTAAGACCTGGTCTAGAGCATCTATGATTTTACCGGATTTTGTCGGTCACACAATTGCAGTTCATAACGGCAATAAAATGATTCCGGTTTACGTGACTGAAAATATGGTAGGACATAAGCTGGGCGAATTTTCACCTACAAGAATTTTTAGAGGACATCCTGGCACAAAAGCTGAAAAAGCTTCAAAAGGAAAATAATTAAAATAAAGAGTTTTAAGGAAAATGGAAGCAAAAGCAATACATAGATATATAGGATCATCGCCAAGAAAAATGAGGCTGATAATAGATCTTATAAGAGGAAAGAACGTTAACTACGCTCTCGAAACTTTGCACTTTTCATCCAAGTACGCTTCTAACGATGCTGAAAAGGTTTTAAGATCGGCTATTTCTAATCTTATGAATAAAGATGAAAATACAAGAGTAGAGTCATCCGATCTTTTTGTAAAAGAAGCGTATGTAGATCAAGGTCCTACAATAAAAAGAATATCGCCGGCGCCAATGGGTCGTGCATACAGAATTAGGAAGAGATCTTGTCATTTAACAATAGTAGTAGCAACTAAAGCTTAATTGCGGAGGATAGATTTTTGGGACAGAAAACGCACCCGGTAGGATTAAGAGTAGGCATCATAAGAGGCTGGGACTCTAATTGGTACGAAAATAAAAGTTATGCGTCAAAGCTTAAAGAAGATGATAAGCTTAGAGGATATATTAGGAACAGATTGAAAAAAGCCGGTATTTCAAGAATTGTTATCGATCGTACATCGAAGAATATCATCCTTACAATTCACACATCGCGTCCCGGTGTTGTAATTGGTAAAAGCGGAAAAGAAATTACACAACTTGAGCAAGAGCTAAGACAGGTAACCGATAAAGATGTTAAAGTGCAAATATCGGAAATAAAAAGACCCGAGCTTGATGCTTATCTTGTTGCAGAAAATATAGCAAGCCAGCTTGAAGGAAGAATTAGCTTTAGACGTGCAATGAAAATGTCTATTACAGCCGGTATGCGAATGGGTGCTGAAGGAATTAGAATAATGTGTGCCGGTCGTTTAGGCGGTGCAGAAATGGCAAGAACTGAACAGTATAAAGAAGGAAGAATTCCTCTTCATACTATAAGAGCCGATATTGACTACGCTGCAGGCCGTGCCGAAACCGTTTACGGTTCGATTGGCATAAAAGTATGGATATGCCGCGGCGAAATTTTAGGAAAAAGAATTTCTGAATAATATTATAACTGGAGTTATTTACCCATGTTAATGCCCAAAAGAGTAAAATTTAGAAAAGCGCAAAGAGGCAGAATGGCTGGCAAAGCCAAAAGAGGTGCTACAGTAGCTTTCGGCGATTTTGGCCTGAAAGCACTTGAACCACACTGGATTACAAGCCGCCAAATTGAAGCTTGCCGTGTGGCGCTTTCTAGAAAAATGAAAAGAGACGGAAAAGTTTGGATAAGAATATTCCCGGATAAACCAGTTTCCAAAAAACCATTAGAAACAAGAATGGGTAAAGGAAAAGGCGCCCCGGAATTTTGGGTTGCTGTTGTAAAACCAGGGCGTATTATGTTTGAAATTTCCGGTGTATCAAAAGAAATTGCAGCCGAGGCGTTACAGTCTTGCTCGTATAAGCTGCCCATTAAGTGTAAAGTTGTTTCCAGACCAGATTATGAATAATCCTTAGGCGTGTAAAAATGAAAGTTCATGAAATTAGAGAATTGAATACAGAAGATTTAAGAAAACAAATTGCGGAAGAAGAAAAGAATTTGGTTGACTTGCGTTTTGCTCATCAGCTAAAACAGCTTACTAACACTGCAAAACTCAAAACCGCAAAAAAATCTGTTGCTAAAATGAAAACTGTTTTGCAACAGCGCGAGGCGGCGGAATTGAAGCAAACTAATGCAACCAAAGCAGAAGGAGAAAACGCTTAACTATGGAACGTGCATTAAGAAAAGTTAGAGTTGGTGTTGTAGTAAGCAATAAAATGGAAAAAACTATTACGGTTGCCATCGAAAGAAGAGTTCCGCACCCGATTTACAAAAAGTACTTTAAAAAAACCACCAAGTTAATGGCTCACGATGAAAAAAGAGAATGTGGCATTGGTGACAAAGTTAAGATAATGGAAACACGACCGCTCAGCAAAAGTAAGAGATGGCGTTTAGTTGAAATTGTAGAAAAAGCCAAGTAGAGTAAGCAAGGAGCAGAGCAATGATTCAAGAAGAAACCACGCTGGTAGTTGCCGATAATTCCGGCGCTAAAAAAATAAAGTGCATACGTGTACTTGGCGGAAGCGGCAGACAATACGCAAGTGTTGGCGATTTAATTGTCGTAAGTGTTAAAACTGCCATTCCTAACGGAACTGTAAAAAAAGGTGAAGTTTCGAGAGCGGTAATTGTACGGACAAAAAAAGAAGTTAGAAGAAAAGACGGTTCATATATTCGTTTTGATGAAAACGCCGCTGTTCTTTTAAACAACCAAAATGAGCCGAGAGGCACACGTATTTTTGGACCGGTTGCAAGAGAATTAAGAGATAAACAATTTATGAAAATTGTTTCTTTAGCACCTGAAGTATTATAAAGTTTTAGGAAATCTATGAAAATTCGTAAAAATGATAATGTAATTGTAATTGCCGGAAACGACAAAGGCAGTACCGGAAAAGTTTTAAAAGTTTTTCCTAAAGTTTCTAGGGTAATTGTAGAAGGTATAAACATTAGAAAACGGCATACAAAGCCCAGCCAAAAAAGTCAGCAGGGCGGCATTATTGAAAAAGAAGCCCCTATACATGTTTCTAACGTTATGCTTCTTGATCCTAAAACAAATGAAGCCACAAGGCTCGGCGCCCAAATTATTTTGGACGAGAAGACTGGCAAAAAAAGAAGAGCTCGCGTTAGCAAAGCAAGCGGCGAAATGATTCAGTAATCAATAAAATTTTTTTCGAAGGTTTGATTTAAAAATGGCAGAGAAAAAACAAAAGAAGGAAGCAGCCCCGGCAAAACCAGGAAAGGCTTCAAAAAAAGAAGCTCCGGCTGCAAAAGCAGTAAGCACTGAAAAAGAAATTAGAGTGCCTGCCCGCTTATCCGGAATTTATAAAAAAGACATCGTTCCGGTACTTATGAAAGCATTCGGCTATAAAAGCATAATGCAAGTTCCGAAATTAGAAAAAATTGTTGTTAATATGGGCGTTGGCGATGCGGTTTCAGATTCCAAATTACTGGATGAAGCTGTCAAAGAATTAGAAACTATCACCGGTCAAAAAGCCAGTATTAGAAAAGCTAAGAAAGCCATTTCTAACTTCAAACTTAGAGAAGGTCTTAATATAGGCGCAAAGGTTACTCTAAGAAACGAAAGAATGTACGAGTTTCTTGATAGACTTGTAAACGTTGCTCTTCCGCGAGTAAGAGATTTCCGTGGTCTTTCTGATAAAAGTTTTGACGGTAGAGGAAACTTTACTATGGGCGTTAAAGAACAAATTATTTTCCCTGAAATTAACGCTGATAAAATAGCCCGTGTGCTTGGCATGGATATCACCTTCGTTACAACAGCAAAAACCGATAACGAATCATATGAATTGTTGAAGGCTTTCGGTATGCCTTTTAGAAAAAAAGAAGTTAAAACAGCTTAACAAGGAGATTTAATGGCTCGGAAAAGTTTAATTGCACGACAGGAAAAAAGAGAAAGACTCGTAGCGAAATATGCAAAGCTGCGTGAGGAGCTTAAAGAAAAAGGTGATTTTGAAGCATTGCAAAAACTGCCTAAAGACTCTTCCCCGGTTAGATTAAATAACCGCTGTATGTTTACCGGAAGAGTTAGATCTTATTACCGTAAATTCGGTGTATCGCGCCTAGTGCTTAGGGAAATGGCACTTAGAGGTGAAATACCCGGTCTTAAAAAGTCAAGCTGGTAAAAGGAGTATAAAATGGCAGTTACAGACCCAATTGCAGACTATTTAACTAGAATAAGAAACGCATCAAACGCTAAAAAAATAAGAGTAGACATTCCCTCCTCTAAAATGAAAGTTAGCTTGAGCGACATCTTAAAAAAATATAATTTTATTGAAGACTATGCTGTAATAGAAGACGACAAACAGAATATTATTCGTGTTGTTCTTAAATACAGAGGCGGAGTAGCAGCGCTATCTGGCTTAAAAAGAATTAGTAAGCCCGGTTTAAGAATTTACACGGGCAGTGAAGAAATTCCTCGTGTTCTTAGCGGACTTGGTATTGCGGTTATTTCTACATCTAAAGGATTGTTATCTGACAAAGAAGCCAGAAGTTTATCTATCGGCGGCGAAGTCGTTTGTCACATCTGGTAATTTTTATTGAATGGAGTTTGAAAAGTGTCTAGAATCGGCAAAAAACTTATAGAGATTCCTAAAGGCGTTACGGTTACCCACACAGGTAACACTATAAAAGTAAAAGGTCTTAAAGGCGAATTAACAAGAGACTTACATCCCAATATTACTATGGAGATGAAAGACGAAATAATAACCTTTACCCGACCAAACGACCTTAAAGAAACCAGAGCTTTACACGGCTTAACCAGAGCTCTTGTAAATAATATGGTTTTGGGAGTGACGGAAGAATTTAAAAAAACACTTGATATTGTTGGCGTTGGTTACCGAGCAGAAATGAAAGGAAGCAACCTGTTTATAAATATAGGTTATTCGCATCCTATTTATTTTATGCCGCCCGAGGGAGTTACTCTTTTAACTCCAACTCAAACACAGATTGTGGTTTCCGGTATCGAAAAACAGCTTGTTGGTCAAGTTGCAGCCAAAATCAGGTCATTCAGAAAACCAGAACCTTACAAAGGTAAAGGCATTAAATACTCTGATGAGATGATTCAGAGAAAAGCCGGCAAGACCGCAGGTAAATAATTTTTAGTGGAGATGTAAATTAATGAGTAGCAAAAAAAATATTTCGAGATACCGTTCTAAAATCAAAATTAGAGGCAAAATATCGGGGACACCCGAAAGACCTCGTTTAACTGTTTACCGTAGCTTAAACAATGTTTATGCCCAAATAATTGATGATGTGAATGGTAAAACTATGGCTGCAGCTTCTTCACAGAGTAAAGAAATTGCAGCAGAGGTTAAAGATGCAAAAGGTAAAATATCCAAAAGCAAAATGGTTGGTGTACTTTTAGCAAAAAAAGCCGTTGAGCAAAATATTAACACTGTTGTGTTTGATAGAAACGGTTATCGTTATCATGGACGTGTACAAGCAATTGCCGAGGGCGCACGCGAAGGCGGATTGAAATTTTAATAAACTGCCGGGTCGTCTAACGGTAGGACTACGCCCTTTGGAGGCGTCTGCAGAGGTTCGAATCCTCTCCCGGCAGCAAAAAACAGAGTAAAGAAATTCTTTGCTCTTTTCCAAAAAGTGTAAAAAGTTTTATTAGTTATATTTTAACTAGAAGAGAGAATCAATTGAAAACAGTAAAGTCAGCAGAGATTGAAGGACTAAAAGAAAAAGTTGTTCACATCAACCGAGTTGCAAAAGTTGTAAAAGGCGGACGCCGTTTTAGCTTTAATGCAATAGTTGTTGTTGGAAACGGAAACGGTGTTGTTGGAGTAGGGCTTGGTAAAGCAAATGAAGTTACCGATGCTATTTCCAAAGGGATAGATGATGCTAAAAAAAGCCTCGTAGAAATATCACTTATAAAGGGTACAGTTGCTCATCAAATTATAGGTAAGTATGGCGCAGGTAAAGTGTTATTAAAACCAGCATCGCCGGGTACCGGACTAATTGCCGGCGGCGGCGTACGCGCAGTTTTAGAAGCAGCGGGCATTCAAGATATTCTTACTAAATCTCTCGGCACAAGTAATCCTCATAACCAGGTTAAGGCAACTTTGGATGGTTTGGTAAAACAAATTGACGCCCGTAAAATGGCTAGTAAAAGAGGAATGACAGTTCGCGAATTGTTCAACGCTTAATTAAGGCAGTGAAATGATAAAATTAAAAATTACACAGGTTAGAAGTATTATTGAT
>JAIOIM010000778.1 GCA_019912505.1 Ignavibacteriaceae bacterium | reverse complement strand
GATTATTGCCCCAGCACCCGACCATGATTGAATTATTTCGTATGCAGCGTCAGCGTTAATATAATCAGTTATATAATATGGAACTATTATAAACTCCTGCCAAAAGATTATCCAGTAGAGACTGTATATCATCAAAAAAATCATAAACTTAAAATTGCTAAGCACCACAAATAAGTTTTTAATTTTTTTACCGATTGATTCCACCACTTCAACAGCTGGGTCTTTGACGTCTTTGTAAAGGAGAATATTAACAATTAACATTGCAAGACACGAGGCGGATGAAACAAGGTAAACCGATTTGTTGCCGAAACTATCCCGCACAAAATAAGCAGCGGTTGGACCAATTAGAGCGCCAACATTTACAAGCCAGTAATAAATTGCAAACCCAATTGATTTTGTTTCCGGCGTTGATGTTACCGCAACGGTTCCGAGTACCGATGGTTTTATAAATGAGCCGCCGAAAGCAGTAAAAATTAAAAACAACATCAACAACCAGAAGCGATCGAAGTTAGCGTAAACACATGAGAACATGCCCATTCCAACAGAGCCGATTAAAAAATAACCAAGTGCAAGGATTGAAAATGCAACGCTGAAAGCACGCCTGAACCCCCATTTATCGGCAAGAGTACCGCCAAGAATTGGAAGCAAATAAATAAGTCCTCCGAAGATGCCGGATAATTGCCCTGCCTGCGCCTCACTAAAACCAAGATCGTTACGCATATAAATCATAAAAACAATTTGCTGCCCGTAGTAGGCAAGCCGCTCAAATAATTCCATCCCGTTCGCTACCCAAAACGATGGTTTGAATCCTGATTTTACTAATTCTAATGTGCTAATTTTATTCGACATAAAAACCTTTCAAATTTCGTTTGAAATATATCAATTGAGTGTTTTTTAACAAAACTAATTATACTTAAACTGTAATTTTTATTTGAGATTTTAAAATTATTTTGTGTTTGAAAGATTATTGAGACTGATTTTCCCGCTATTTGGAGAAATAACACACTGGGGAAAGAAAATGAATTTAATATAATTCGTAAATACGAAAAATTTATTTTAGTTTTAAAGCCATGTATAGAAATTATTTTCTCCTCAACAGATTAGTTTTAGAACTTGCTCCATTATTAAAAGGAGCGGCAATCACGTCGGCATTTTCCCAGGAAAAAGATAGACTAATATTGCAACTTTTAAAAAACGGAGATGAATTTTTTCTTGAGTTATCGTTAAACCCAGGTAATCCTTTTGTTATCTACCGTGAGTCTTACAGCCGCGCAAAAAAAAACACAGTAGAATTTTTTAATGATTATCTGCCTCTTAAAATTAAGACAGTATTGCTTGCTTCCGATGATAGAATAATTAAATTTTTGGGCGAGAACGGCAGTTTTTATTTTGCAATACGCGGCAAGTTTACAAATTTTTATTTTATTGACGATGAGGGGAAAATTTTATCATTTGAAAAACTTGATGAAGGTTCTGCCGATGGTTTGAGTGAAGAGTTTTCAAAAAAGAGTTATCTCGGCAGTTTTAATAT
>JAIOIM010000777.1 GCA_019912505.1 Ignavibacteriaceae bacterium | reverse complement strand
ATTATTATGCGCTTTTTGGTAGAGGATTGGTTTTAAAAAGTTATGAAGACAGAGCAATTCGTGTTGATAATAATTTGCTCGGCGTAAAATTTCTCGGAAGATATAAGGGCCTAACATTAACCGCCTTAACCGGCATGGCTGAAGACTCGCAAGCGGAAAGAGAAGATATACTCCACGCGGCAGATATTGATTACCGCTTGTTCGATAATCTGCGTTTCGGCGCATCAATAGCCTCGAACCAACCGAAAGCAGAAGGCTCCGTCCGCAATAGTCTGGCGTCAATTCGTGTTCAACCCACTTTTGAAAATTTTGATTTTTTTGGCGAGTACGGCGTAAGGCTAAATGATGATATAAAAGAAAAAAATTTTAATAATGAAGAAAAATTTGTCGGTAAAGCTTTTTACGGCAGTATGAATTTTTATTTCGGCAGACTTGCCGGTACAGCCGAATATAAATATTACGATAACTTCAGCTTTACTTCCAACGATGGAACCATTTTTTATAATACGCCTCCCGGTGTCAGAAAAGAATATGCTTACGTGCTGCTTAACCGGCATCCCTCCCCTTTGAACGCAAACAACGAGCAGGGTTTTCAGGTAGAGTTAAATTATGGCTTAAACGACAATACATATTTAACGGCGAATTACGGTTTGACGAAAACTTTACCATCAAACTCTTTATATCAGCGTTCTCTCGGTATTAATACAGCCGTAAGAACACAGCTTCAGGAAATATATACACAGGCGCAGCATGAGTGGAACGACAAACTAACTACCATTGCAGGTTTTGCTTATTACGAAGAACTTGACGCCAACACAAAAAGCATCACACCGGTACTCGAAAATAAATTTTACTTTGGCGGAATAAATACTCTGCGTGTAATCCTTGAACATCAACAGGTAACGAACAGAACCACGACAGAAAAATATTATGATGATGTTGTTACAGTTGAATATCTCCGTTCGCCCAACTTTAGCGTTTCGGTTGTTGCGGAGATTCAAACAAAAGAACCACAGCCGGGGAATACTGTGAGAAAAGGATGGAGCTTTTTGCGGATCGGTTATAAGTTTTGGTCGCATACAGATTTCAGTATATTATTCGGTACAAGACAGGCTGGCAATATCTGCATCGGCGGAGTGTGCCGCTATGAACCTGAATTTTCGGGCGTTGAGTTAAAGATGATTACAAGTTTTTAAGTCGCAGATTTTAGAAAAACTAAAATAGGAATTAAGTTGTTGTTTCTTTTGAGTGTGATTTTTTTTCCTAACAACATGAGAAGATTTCTCAGCGAGTAGTCATTCAAAATGACAAATAATTTGTTTTGCAGAAACTCAAATGTTTTATGATGAAAGACTAAAATTGCGATGGGTTATTTTTTACTTCACTTATTAGCAAACTAATTCCGCCTAACATCAATAGAGCAATTAGGGCGCCACTTAAAAACACGCCATTTATACCGAATGTAACAAAAAGGGCACCCATAACGACAGGTCCTAAGGTCTGCCCGAGCCGGAGAACCATTCCGTTTAATGACATAAATGCAGCACGTTGCTCTGCCGGAGAGTAGTCTGCAAGTAAAGTTTGTAAACCCGGAATGTTAATTCCATGGGCAATTCCGAAAATTGTAATCGGTAAAAATAAGAACCATATTACATTCATAAACGGAATTAGTATCAGCGAAAGGGTATAAAGCGCAAAAGCAATTTTAAGAAGAGTAACCGCAGAAAATTTTGCTGCTAATTTACCGAGCTGTGATGATGTTATTGCGGTGACAATTGACATTGAAGACATCATCAAACCAATTACAAGTGTGTTTGCATTAAATGAATGCGCGAGTAAAAAAGGGAAAAAAGTTAAGTATGAACCGTAAAGAATAATAAATGTAACAACGCTTGTAAGGAAAATTCCCGCAATCTCTTTTCGCTTAACCCCGACAATAGTGGCTTTCAGGTAGTTTATTAAATTTTGTTGATTTTTGGGCTGTGTAATATCTAACTTGTAAAGCACAACTAATCCAACGGGTAATGCTGCTATAGGCAGGAGAAACGGGGCATGCCAACTTAACATTGCAAGTGCACCGCCAATAGCAGGGTAACTTGCTGTGCCGATACTTAATATGCTCGCGTTAAAACCCATTGCGGAGGCTCTATCTTTACCAGAAAACAAATCGCCGATTAAAGTTACATTTAAGGAACCGAGCGAAGCTCCGCCGATTCCCTGCAGAAGACGAAATAAAAGTAGAATATAAAAATCTCGTGCAAAAAAACAGGCAGTGCCGGCAATAGCAAACAAAAATAAAGATGGAACCAACACTTTTTTTCTACCGAATCTGTCGGCTGCTACACCAAGAACCGGAGTTAAAAAAACACCTGGCAAAGTAAAGAAAGTAATTAATAAACCTGCCTGTTCCATAGTCAGGTTTAACGCAATTGCAATTTGAGGGAATGCCGGAGTAAGGCTTGCAACACCCATTAC
>JAIOIM010000776.1 GCA_019912505.1 Ignavibacteriaceae bacterium | reverse complement strand
GTATTATTTCAGCTAAAGAAGATTTTCCAATATCAGATGAACAAAAAAAAGAATTAGACTTACGTTTGGAAGCATACTATAGAAACCCAAGCGATGGAAAACCCTGGGAAGAGGTTAGAAATAATATGCAATCTCAAATGTGAGATATAAATTAAAAGAAGAAGATGCCGACAATCATCATCAGATCGTCATTGTTGAACTTTCGCAAAATGAAACGCTAAACCAAATTGGAAGAAGATAAGAAATCTTAAAGCAAAGTAAATGAAATGATTATTTTAAAACCGAACGGGTATGTTTATAATTCTATTGATGAACCGACAGATGATAATTGGAACAAAGTAACTTCGATTATTAAATTAGACAACAATTTTTCGAAAGAAGCGTTAATTGGTTTGAATGAATTTTCGCACGTGGAAATATTCTTTCATTTTCACAAATTGGATGATTCTAAAATTTGTACCGCAGCCCGTCATCTGAGAAATAATAAATCTTTTCCAAAAGTAGATGTGTTCGCACAGCGCGGTAAAAATAGACCAAACAAAATTGGCGCGGCAATATGTAAGCTTATTAAAGTTGAGGATATGAGTTTAGAAATAAATGGGCTTGATGCGATAAACGGCACGCCTGTGTTAGATATAAAACCTGTCTTTCGTGAATACCAGCCTCAAAATGTTGAACAGCCTGCGTGGGTTAGTGAACTTATGAAAGACTATTTTTAATACTCATTATTTTTACCATGCTTTTTTTTCAAAAAATAAGTTCTTACCGAACACGATGATATTGCTACACACCTCATATTAACACAACATGCCAAACACTAACGAATTATAAATTACCAAATCAAGCGTAGCGCAAACCAGTGTTCTGCGCTGCCGGAGCAATGCGGAATAAATTTCCCCCCCATTCGCCAAAAGCATACCGAAATAATTTTAAAAACGCAGGTTGTTATAATTATATATAATTAGTTAATTTTCAGTAACTATTATGTAAATAATTACTCATCAAAAAATAAATATTAGTTACACTTATGAAAAAACTTCTTCTATCGTTTGCAGTATTGGTTCTTCTTTTTACATCGGATTTTCTTTTCGCACAAAAGAATAACTCAAATACAGAAACCGACTCGTTAAAAAAAGTATCTCTTTCCGGGCTTCAGTTTAGAAGTATTGGTCCCGCAATAACCGGCGGTAGAGTAAGGCATATAAAAGTAAACCCATTTAATAAATCGGAATATTATATCGCATCGGGCAGCGGCTCGTTGTGGAAAACGGTTAACCGGGGAATAACATTTACCGCCGCGTTTGAAAATCAAAATACATACGCAATAGGCGCGGTAGAAATTGATCCGACAAACCCGAATGTACTTTGGGTTGGAACCGGCGAAAACAGTAACCACAACAACTCCGGTTACGGCGATGGAATTTATAAAACTGAAGACGGCGGAAAAAGCTGGAACAACATGGGTTTAAAAACTTCCGAACACATCGGCGGTATCGTTATTGATCCGGGTAACTCAAATATTGTTTTTGTTGCCGCAATGGGTTCGCTTCGTAAAGAAGGTGGTGAGCGAGGAATATTCAAAACTACCGATGGCGGAATAACATGGCAGAATGTTTTGAAGATAAGCCAATACACAGGCTGTTACGAAGTCTTTCTCGATCCAAGATATTCAAACATTGTGTACGCTGTTGCTCATCAGCGAATGAGAAAATTATACACGGGAGTTTATGGCGGCTCCGAGAGCGGCATTTATAAAAGTACCGATGGGGGAACTACGTGGGATAAACTAAAAAGGGGTCTTCCTTCTGATGAGGTAGGAAGAATAGGAATGGCAGTTTCACCCGTAAATCCGGATGTTCTGTACGCCATTATCGATGCAAAAAAAGAAGGCGGCTTTTATAAAAGCGTTGACCGCGGTGCAAGCTGGACAAAACAAAGCAGCTACGTTTCGGCGTATACTTTTTATTTTCAAAAAATTTATTGCGATGTAAAAGATGTTGACCGCGTTTACAGTATGGATGTTTTTATTCGTATTACAAAAGATGGCGGAAAAACGTGGACGAACCTTGGCGAAAAAAATAAACATGTAGATAACCACGGTTTCTGGATTGACCCCGATGACAACAACCATTTTATCTCCGGCTGTGACGGCGGTGTTTATGAAACTTATGATTTCGGTTTAAACTGGGCATTCAGAAATACTTTGCCTATTGCAGAAATTTATAAAATCACTACCGATAACGCCCTTCCGTTTTATAATGTTTACATCGGCACACAGGATAACAACAGCCTGGGCGGTCCATCGCGCACAATAAATTCGGGCGGAATTACAAACCAAGATTGGCTGTTTACCATTGCGGGTGATGGCTTTCAGTCGCAGGTAGATTGGGATGACCCGAACATAATTTATGCAGAATCACAAAACGGCGGGTTAGTTAGGTTCGACAAAAAGAGCGGCGAAAAGTTGTTTATAAAACCATACGATTTTGCCGACACCGCATACCGCTTCGATTGGGATGCCGCACTTTTAATTTCAAAATATAATCACAAAAGGTTGTATTTCGGCGGTAATAAATTATTTCGGTCAGATGACCAGGGAAACACGTGGAAAGAAATAAGCGGTGATTTAACAAGAAGTTTCCCTAAAAATTTCCAAAAGCTTATGGGAAAAAGTTGGAGTATGGATGAGATGGTAAGCAAAAGTTCGATGGCGCAGATTGTTACAATTGCAGAGTCGCCGCTTGACGAAAATATTTTATATGTTGGTTCGGGTGACGGCTTGATATATTCCACAACCAATTGCGGTAAAGAATGGACTAAAGCTTCTTCAATAGAACTTCTACCGCAATACGCGCGGGTTCACCAAATTATCGCGTCCCATTTTAACAAACTTGTTGCGTATGCCGCGTGTCATAATTTCCACGACGGCGATTACAGACCTTACATTTTCAAAACTGAAGACGGCGGGAAAACTTGGAAATCAACAAATGCAAATCTTCCCGAAACCGGATCAACATACACAATTGCCGAAGACCATGTTGACGACAATCTTCTCTTTACAGGAACGCAGTTTGGAGTTTTCTTCAGCAACAACGGGGGGAAAGAATGGATACAGTTAAAGAACGGACTGCCGACTATTCAAGTGATGAATTTAAATATTCAGCGACGCGAAAATGATCTTGTTGTTTCAACATACGGCAGGGGCGTTTATATACTTGATAATTATTCGCCGCTCCGTTTGATGACGACCGAAACATTAATAAAAGACGCATTTATTTTTCCTATAAAAGATGCGTTTATGTTTATCCCGGCAACGCCTTTCGGTTTTGACGGCATCGGTTTTATGGGCGCAAGTTTTTTTGCAGCGCCTAATCCCGAAGTCGGCACAGTAATTAGTTACTACATAAAAGACAAAGTTAAAACACTGAAAGAAAAAAGAAGAGAACTCGAAAAAGAGAAACAGAAAAAAGGTGAAGATGTAGAGTTTCCGTCTTATGAAGAATTGAAAAAGGAAAGCGAACAACCTGAAGCGTTTTTACTTTTTACAATATCGGACGAGCAGGGAAACATTGTTAAGAAAATAAAAACCGGTGTAAACAAAGGATTAAATAAATTGGTGTGGGATTTCCGTTACGACACATTTTCTCCAATTTCGATGGCTGCCTTTGATAATTCGGCGCCATGGAATGAACCTGAAAAAGGATATATGGCTGCTCCCGGCAAGTATAAGGTTTCTCTTTCAAAATTTGAAGACGGAGTTTTTACCGAACTTTGTGCACCGGTGGAATTTAATTGTGTTCCTCTTAATTTGAATAAACTTGGCGCAAAAGATAAAGCCGCGCTTGACTCTTTTAACAAAAAAGTAGCAGAGATGACAAGAGTTATTACCGGGGCTGACGCCTACAGAAATGAACTTCTAAATAAAGTTAAATATTTTAAAAAAGCAGTGTTTGATTCACCCAATGTACCTGCAGATACT
>JAIOIM010000775.1 GCA_019912505.1 Ignavibacteriaceae bacterium | reverse complement strand
GAGTTGCATCCATTAAATGCGTACGCCCTATTTTTATAATATCTTTATATTCTTCTGATTTTACTGCTAAAGCATCGCGCAGTTTTGTAACCATTGGAATCAGACGGCGATGAATTTCTTCCACAGCCGCAATGTGCATTGCAGTTGGGAAAGTATCGTTTGATGATTGAGCCTTATTTACATCATCATTCGGATGAATAGGCTTTTTGCTTCCCATTTCGCCGCCGGCTATTTCAATTGCGCGGTTCGATATTACTTCGTTTGCATTCATGTTTGTTTGTGTGCCGCTGCCGGTTTGCCAAACAACAAGAGGGAAATGTTCATCAAGCTTTCCTTCAATAACTTCATTGGCTGCTTTTATAATTAGCTCTGCTTTATCGGCGGATAAAAGTCCGAGTTCTTTATTTGCCATAGCAGCAGCTTTTTTAAGAACACCGAGTGCGCGGATAAGTTCACGAGGAAATCTTTCGCCGCCTATTTTAAAATTCATTAATGAGCGTGCTGTTTGTGCTCCATAGTATTTATCGGTGGGCACTTTAATTTCGCCCATAGTATCTGTTTCAATTCTGTAATTCATAACTATTCTCCAGAATAAAAAATTAAAAATATTACATTAAAGTTATTTACTATTATTCGTTATTCAAAGGGAGCAAAATATAAAATGTAGAGCCTGTGCCCTCAACGGACTCAAACCAAATTTTACCCCGATGTCCCTCTATAATTATGCGTGCTATCATTAAACCCAGCCCGGTGCTTTTTTCACCAGCGGTGCTTTTTACACCAGCGCGGGAGAATGGTTTGAAAAGTTTATCCTTATCTCTTTCCGGAATTCCGCGACCGTGGTCTTTTACAAATATAATAGCTTCCGATTTGTTGGACGATAAATTTATATCTACACTTGAACCGCTTTCAGAATATTTTAATGAGTTTGAAATAAGATTTGTAACTACCTGTTGAATCTTTCCGGGGTCACAAAATGTAACCGGACGGCTATCGTCATGTTGGAAGTTCAATTGGATTTTTTTCTTTATGGCAAAGACATTGTTTAGCGAAACAATTTGATCGATAAAAGCTGTTAAGTAAATTTTTTCTTTTCTAAGTTCAAGTTTACCCGATTCGATTAATGCTATATCAAGCAGATCGTTTACCATGAGAAGCATTGACTCACTTGATGATTGGATAATATTTAAAAAATCGGAATGAGTTTTGCTTAAATTATCGCCAGCCTCTTCAAGAATAAAACTACTAAAACCATTTATAAGTCCGAGCGGGTTTCTAAGATCGTGTGCAGCCATGCCGAGAAATTTATTTTTTTCCTGATTAAGTTTTTCGAGTTCTCTGTTTTTTTGTTCGAGTTCACGATGAATAATAGTCAGTTCGTGGTTGGCGCTTGCAAGTTCATCGTTTTTTTGAATTGCATTTTCATACGTAGAAAGGAGCAAATCAATAATCTGCATCCGGTCGGAATTTATAATGTACTTATTCCCGGCGAACATAATTTCCACTGCCGTTCCGCTTATATTATTTTTTCTAATTTCTTTATTGAGCATAATATATTCAATGCGGCTCATTAAAAAATGCCGGTTATATGGTTTTGTTATAAAATTATCTGCGCCGGATTGGAGACCCCTTATTACATCATTCGGGTTTGAAAGCGCGGTTAACAAAATTACAGGGATGTCTTTTGTTTCGGGGCTTTGCTTTATGCGTTCACAAAGTTCATACCCATTCATTTCGGGCATAAGAACATCGCTTATAACAATTGAGGGTTTGAAAACCTTTAACAACTCTACCGCTTGCTGCCCGTTGTTAGCCTGGGCTACGCTGAACCCGTTAGCCTCAAGAATAAATTTTAATTGGTTAGCTTGAGATATTGAATCCTCTACAATTAGTATTTCAGCCTTCTCCGGAGCCGTATTTTGTTCTGCCATTTTTTGGAACTTTTTTTTGTGAGGCAATTTAAAAAAAATATTCGTAAGAAGTTAGTAACTCATGTTACACAATATATAATTTATAATTGCTACGCCCTTTAAAGGCTGTTTCAGTATTCAAACAAAACCGTTCAAACGGTTGCGAAGCCTATTTGTTTCATTAACACCTCGATTAATCGAGGTGTTAATGAAAACCCCAATAATAATATAAACCGTTGAAACGGTTTTGTATAATATTAGGTTGTTGGTAACCCACGACTTAAGTCGTGGGTTAATGAGAAAAGATAGAGAGTCTAAAACGGTTTCAACCGTTTACAACCTTTTTATACCTGGCTCAAAACAAAAAAACGAAGAGAAGATTATTAAAAGAACAAACGAGCCAAGTCTGCATAAACAGTTTTAGTAGAACCCTTAATCAAATCAGCCGGTAAAACAACCGTTTCCTATTCCGCTTTTTTTGTTATTTTGCATCACTTATTTTGATAATTAATAGACGGCTGCTTAATGAAAAAAACTGTTTCCTCAACCCGCAAGTACCGGTTGGAAATGAATGATAAAATATTAAATTCAGGTTTCCGCGATTACAATAAATTTTTTGCACTCGATAATAAAGCTTATGTAGACGGCGCGCTGCCTGCTAAAATAAAAGAATTAATGGGGCTCTCCGCTTCAATGGTTCTACGCTGTAACGATTGTATTTTTTATCATATAGACCGGGCGATAACCGAGGGAGCAACGCGGGAGGAATTGCAAGAAGCCTTTAACATTTCATTAATAGTCGGCGGGTCAATAGTAATCCCTCATCTTCGTTATGCCTTTGAAGTAATGGATGAAGTTTTTAACGAAACAGCACATAGTGAAAATGAATAGAACATTAATAATTCCAAATGAAATAGTAACCGCCGATAGTAAAGGTACAATATTAAAAAACTACGCAATCGAAATCAGCGGAACAGTTATAGAAAAATTAATTCCGCTTACTGATGCTGTAATAAAAAGTTTTACCGGAGAGGTTGTTTACGCTGATAATCTTACTGTAATACCTGGCTTTGTACAAACACACATTCATCTTTGCCAGACGTTGTTCCGCGGGCTTGCAGATGATTTGCTTTTGCTCGATTGGCTGCAGCAAAGAATATTTCCTTTTGAGCAGGCGCATGATAGTAATTCGCTGCGTATTTCGGCACAGCTTGGTATAAACGAACTTTTTCTCGGCGGTACCACAACTCTGCTCGATATGGGAACCATTAATTACCAGGAAGTAATATTTGAAGAACTTACAAACTCAGGGATAAAAGCGTTTGCCGGTAAATGTATGATGGATCAGAATGATTTGTTTCCGACATTCAGAGCAGAGACAAAAGATGAGTTGGAGCAAACATACCGGCTCGCAAAAGCATTTCATCAAACAAGCGGCGGAAGAATAAATTACGGTTTCGCGCCCCGTTTTGTACTTTCGTGTTCCGAAAAACTCTTAATCGAAACAACCGAAATGATGAAAGAATTTCCCGGCAGTATTTTCCACACTCACTCATCCGAAAACAAAGATGAAATTGAAGCGGTGAGAAAATTACGCGGGAAAGAAAATGTTGAGTATTTAAATTCAATTGCTGCCTTGCATAACCACACAGTGCTTGCACATTGTATTCATTTAAACGATGAAGAAGTTAAACTATTAAAAGAAAAAGAAACGCGGGTTTCACATTGCCCATCTTCTAACCTAAAACTTGGGTCAGGCATTGCGGATATTCCCCGTTATTTGAAGGAAGGAATTTCTGTTTCACTTGGTGCCGACGGCGCGCCCTGTAACAATAACTTAAACGCGTTTGTAGAGATGCGCCTTGCTTCGCTTATTCAAAAACCAATTCACGGTCCGCAAGCTATGGATGCCGAGACAACTTTTAGGCTCGCAACAATTGAAGGAGCAAAAGCGCTTCATATTGAAAATAAAACCGGCAGCATAGAGGCGGGCAAAAAAGCTGATCTTGTGTTTTTAAATCTTGAAAAATTCGACCAGCCGTTGAGTGAAGAAAATATTTATTCAAAAATTGTCTATTCGGCTTCAAAAGAAAATGTTGAACACGTGATGTCGGAAGGGGAGTGGGTTGTAAAAGCAGGCGCTTCGTTAGTTTATAACAGTGATGAATTGTACAAAAAAGGGAAAGAGGAACTAAATAATTTACTAAAACGTGTCGGCAGCTTATGAAAATAATTTTTGCAACGAAAAACGAAGGCAAAGTTAAAGAAGTAAAAAAAATATTTGATGGCGATGATATTGAATTGATTTCGCTTAATGAGTTTGATAACATAGCGGACATAGATGAGAACGGCAGCACTTTTGAAGAAAATGCAAAGATAAAAGCTCTCGAAATTTATCAGTTGTTCAAACTCCCGGTGATTGCCGATGATTCAGGCCTTTCCGTTGAACAGCTTAATGGCGCACCGGGCGTCATCTCTGCAAGGTATGCGGGGGAAAATTCAAATGCCGCGGTTAATAATAAAAAACTGCTTGATGAGTTAAATAAGTTTGAAGAACCACATAGGGCAAAATTTATTTGTGCGGCGGTTTATTACGATGGGAATAATTTTTTTAACACAATAGGCAAGATGCACGGCAGAATAATAAAAGAAGCAAGAGGTGTTAACGGTTTCGGTTACGATCCGCTTTTTATCCCGGAAGGTTACCTGTTAACAAACGGGGAACTTGATCTGGAAGAAAAAAATAAAATTAGTCACAGAGCAAAAGCTTTTTACGCGCTGAGAAAGAAAATAATTTAATTAAAGGAGTTAATATGATAAGAGTAATTTATGGAGTGCTAACGGTTGTGTTGGCAGCCTTGCTTTTCGGAGCCTGCGGAAGCAATGACTCGGGTACAAACCCGGCGCCGAGCGGTCCAAATTATTATCCGAACGGCAATGGAACATCTTATAAATATACTATACAAACGACTGACTCGAACGGTACAAATGTAACCGGCACACGCAGTTCTATTTATCAAGGCGCCCAGAGTTTTTCGGGTGTTTCATACCAGGTGGAATTTGATTCAACCACAATTTCCGGATTTCCGACCACAAACAAATTTTATTTTAGAAAAACAGATGCCGGTGTTTACTTTTTTGCCGATACAACGGGGCTTTCAGCATCAGTGCCCGATACACTATTGCAATATGTAAAACTTGATTCGAATGAGTTTGGTTTGTTTTCATTCCCGTTTACCGATGGTAAAACATGGACGGTATTTAAATTGAGCATTGTATTCGGAGTAATTACAATTCCGGTTGTTGATGTTTCCGGCGCTTACGCAGGCAAAGAAGATGTAGTGTTGAATCTTGCCGGTGGAACAGCTACAAAAAATGCCGTAAAAGTTAAATTTACTTTAACATTAACAATTCCAAATCCTGATAATGTTTTTCAAACATATACAAAAACGTATGACGCGTTTGCCTGGTTAGTTGACGGAATAGGCATAGTACGCTGGCAGGGAAATGCAGCAATATTAAACACCTTCAGCGGCAGCGGAATCGATCTTGGTGATACCACGAGAGTTGTATCTCAAAGTTTAGTAAACTACAACATCAAGTAATTATTTTTCTGCAATAATAACCTGGACAGCGCCGAAAGTTAAAAACCGCTGTTCAATATTTTTGAAGCCCGAATTCTTTAAGAGTTCGGGCAAATTTATTTTTGTATCAAACTCTTCAACCGATTCAGGCAGATAAGTATATGCTTCTTTATCGCCCGAAATAATTCCGCCGACAGTTGGCAATATATTTTTGAAATAAAATATATAGACAAATTTTAGAAGCTTATTTTTCGGCAGACCGAATTCAATAATGGTTGCTTTTCCGTTTGGTTTTAATACTTTAAAAAACGAGCTGAAACCTTCCTGAATATCATAAAAATTTCTTACTCCGAAAGCTACGGTTATATTTGTAACCGACTCATCTTTAAGCGGCATCTTTTCGGCAACAAGCTGTACATTTCGTCCTCTTATCCAATCAGATTTTTTATTAAACAACGAAAGCATGTTACGCGAAAAATCAGCGCCGAAAATATTTTTTACACCCTGCCTGCGTGCTTCAATTGCCACATCGCCCGTACCGCATGCAACATCAAGAAGTATAGAACTGCTATTTAAACCGGTTAACTTTAATGCTTTTCTGCGCCAGTAGCGATCGATTCCGAAACTTAAAAGATGATTAAGCAAATCATATCGGAATGCAATTGTGTCGAAAATTCTTTTAACTTCTTTTTTTTTCTCTTTCATCAAAACTTCGTCCTATCGTAAACAAATTCTTCCAAACCAATTTTGCGGCGCCACCAGTTATAAATAATTTTACCTGACCAAACTGAAAACGCCATAAACAAGGCACCGCCTATTAAATCAACAACATAATGGTACCGCAAATAAACCGTTGCAAATATCAGCAATGACCCGACCGGCAGAAAAAAATATTTACTTCTGCTTTGTAATTTTACAGAAAGATACATTACTATCAGCGTAATCATTGTATGTCCGCTGGGGAAGACATCACGCTGAACCACCGATGCAGGGTCTAATGTACCGGCAGGAATTGATTCGCCGATGTTTACAGACTCGCGTAAAAAATGAGTAAGCCATAAACCGGGGAGCTCGGCATTTAACATTGAAAAATCGTGTAATGTAAAACGGGGACCGATACCGGGCAGGGCAAAATATCCGAGGTACGATAAATAGAATCCGTAGATTATCATAAAAACCGAAAAATCCATTGCTTCGTATCTTTTATTTTTTAACAAAAATAAACCGAGTAGTATCGGCAGAAGGTAAAAGAGAGTATAAACTATCTGTAAAATTTCGGTTAGCACGGGGTTTGCAATTTGATAAAGCCACACAGTGGGGTCGGTGCCAAACATCCATCTATCTATTTGAATGAATAGGTAATCAAAATCATACACCCTTATCGGTTTAATCATCAAATAAAGTTCTTTGAAAGTAATTAAAATAATTGGTGCGATATACCAAAAATGGAGAGCGCGAAAAAAATTATTCGAAAATCTTTCTTCAAGAAATGCAATAAAAAAAACAAAAAATATTATACAGAGATTTAAAAGAATGAGAGAATCCCAGTACTCCACTCTATTATGGAATATTATATTCAAAAGTATAAGCATTACGAAAAACACTACTACCACAAGATCGAATGCTTTTAATTTTTTTAGATAGGATTTTATTTTATTCATTCTTGAGAGGTCGTTTATTTATTGGAATTGTTTTGACGACGGATGGCTTCATTGTCGACAAATCGCGATAGCGTTAAAAAATCATCTAAACCAAGCTGCTCCGCGCGAAGTGATAAATCAATCCCGGATTTTTCAAAATTTAATTGTGCAAATATACTATTACCGAACGAATTTTTTATAGTTTTTCTTCTATTGCCGAAGGCAGCTTTCACTACTGAAATAAATGTTTTTTTTGATGTGCCGCTCAGATCGACATTTTTTAATGTAAGGTGAATTACGGCGGAGAATATTTTGGGTCGCGGATAAAAGACGTTTGGCGATACCTTAAAGCAAAATTTTACATCGCAAAAAAACTGGAGCAGTACTGCCAATATCCCATATTCTTTTGTTCCTTTTTTTGCCGAAATTCTTTGTGCAACCTCAAGCTGCGTCATCAAAACAGCATCCTCTACAATATCATTATATTCAATAAGTTTGAATAAAATTGAAGAAGTTAAATAATATGGAATATTGCCCGCTACCCTTAGTTTGGTTTTTTCTTTAACCGATCTCAAATCAACTTCTAAAAAATCTGTGTTGATAAGATTAAGCGAAGGAAAACGGAGCTGAAGGTTTTCAATAACTCTATTATCTATTTCAACAGCGGTTAATTTGCCGGCTTTTGCAATAAGTTTTTCGGTTAGTGCGCCGGTTCCCGGTCCAATTTCTAAAATATGATCGCCGGGCTGAGGATTTATCTCATCGGCAATTTTGTTGAGTATATTCTGATCGAGCAAATAATTTTGCCCGAATTGTTTTAGCGGTTTTACTTTTTCCATCGGGCAAAGTTAGGTATTGAACACTTATGTTCAAAAAAAATATTTCAAAAAGGTTTTCACTGCATCAGCTTTGAAAATACTTCATTTATACCTAATTTTTAACCCCAACTCAAAAGTAATTCACCGGTCAGACTAAGGATAAATTTTGACAAAAAAATACATTATCAGTATTGATATGGGGGGCACAAAAATTTTAGGCGCTGCAATAAATTCTAACGAAGGAATATTGGCGCGTATAAAGCAACCGACAAAAGAAGGAGCCGCCCCCGACGAGTATATTTCCGCAATTGTTGAAGTTGTAAATGAGTTGATAGCGGATAAAAAATTTAAACCTGAATCCATTCAAGCTGTTTGTCTCGGCGTACCCGGTTCTGTTAATCCGGAGACAGGAATTATAGGGTTGGCTCCAAACCTCGGGCTAAAAAATTTTTCTATAAAAGAGAAATTACAAGAAAAAATTGAATTACCTGTGTTAATTGAAAATGATGTAAACCTTGCAGCCATGGGTATTAAAAATTTTGAGTTGGACGAAAAAGCAAAAAATATACTTGTAGTTTTCGTCGGGACGGGCATCGGCGGCGGATTATTATTTAACGGAAAAATATACCGCGGCAGCAGCTTTGTAGCGGGTGAAATTGGTCATCGTGTAGTTGAAAAAAACGGAGCCTTATGCGGCTGTGGGAACAAAGGATGTTTTGAAGCTTTGGCAAGCAGAACAGCAATTGTTAAAAGCATAATCAATGATATTAATTCGGGCAAAAAAAGTTTTTTAACCGAGCGTGTAAAAAACGGGGAGAGGATAAAAAGCAAAATGCTGCGGGCTGCGGTAAAAGCAGACGATGTTATGGTAAAAAATCATATTCAAAATGCAAGTGTTTATATCGGGCGCGTTCTTGCGGATATTAACAATCTTCTAAATCTCGATACGATTGTGCTCGGCGGCGGGGTTATTGAAGCCGTAGGAAAATTTATGCTGCCGACGATAAAAAAAACATTCGAAGAAAATGTACTGCAGGATTCGGCAGTAACTACTAAAATAAAAATGACCAAACTTGGAGATGATGCTGCTTTGTTCGGCGGTATTTCCCTCGCGGAGGAATTTTTAAATATTTTAGTTTAATCGAATTGTTTTTCAATATTCGTAAGCTTTATCGAAAGCTGTTCCCATTGTTCCATCAGATGAGCAAGCGATTCTTTTACTTCGGTGTATTCGAAAGTTTTTGCTTTTGCTAACGCCGGGTTACCATAGGTTGATGAATCGGCAAGTAATTTTTCAAGTTCCTTTTCTTTTAACTCGGTTTCTTCAATCTTCTTCTCTAACCCTGCAACCTCCTTTATAATATCTTTTGTTGCTTGATATCTTTTTTGTCTTTTTTCCGCCTCTATTCTTTTTTGATCTTTTTTTGTAAGGCTGCCGTTATCATTTTCTTTTTGTTTTATTACTTCCTCACGCTCAAGAATTTCCTGTCGCTTGCTTAAATAATAATTCATCCCTCCCAGAAATGTTTGAATATGTCCTTTTCTTATCTCAACTACTTTGTTAACTATAGGTGCTAAAAAATCGACATCGTGCGAAACAAGAATTAACGAACCGGTAAAATTTATTAACGCATTCTGCAATACTTCTTTTGATGAAATATCAAGATGGTTTGTCGGCTCATCAAGAATAATAAAGTTCGATTTTGTTAAAAGAATTTTTGCAAGCGCTACCCTGCTTTTTTCGCCGCCCGAAAGAATCCCGACTTTTTTGAAGACGTCATCGCCCGAAAATAAAAACGAGCCGAGCAATGAACGCAGCTGTCCGATTGATTTTTCCTCAGCCAATCCGTCAACCGTTTCTATAATGTCATACTCTGGATTCAACTCATCGGCTACATCCTGCGCATAATAAGAAACAATTGTATTGAACCCCAATTCGCGCCTGCCATCATCAAAGTTAATAACACCGGCAATAATTTTTGCAAGTGTAGATTTACCTGCACCGTTC
>JAIOIM010000774.1 GCA_019912505.1 Ignavibacteriaceae bacterium | reverse complement strand
ATAGTATGTTTAGTGTTTGAAGTCCATTTTTTTGTGTAAGTCTGTTGTTACTGCTTAGGGAAATGTTTTCCTGTTATTAATCAACATAACTTAAATAAACGATGATTGAATGAAAATAATTATAGATGATGCCGTAAGTTTTGCAGAAGAAGCATTTTCACAGTTTGGCGAGGTTGAACTTAAACCGGGGAGAGAAATAACTAACAGCAGATGTAAGTCTGCTGATGCCCTAATAACCCGTTCAATAACCGATGTGAATGAAACTCTTTTAGCTGGAACAAAGGTAAAGTTTGTAGGCACGGCAACAATCGGCACAGATCATATAGATCTTAATTATTTAAAGAAAAAAGGAATTTCTTTTGCAAGTGCTGCCGGTTGTAATGCCGATGCAGTTGCCGAGTATTTTTTTGTCGCATTATTTGAGCTTCTTATAAAGTATGGTTTGCAAATTAGTGATTTAACGCTCGGTGTAGTGGGCTGCGGAAATATCGGCAGCAGGGTAGTGCGGTTTGGAGAAGCGGCAGGTTTTAATGTGCTTGTAAACGATCCTCCATTAAAAAGAAAAACCGGCAGCTCCAGATTTCTTAAACTTGATGATGTTTTACAATCAGACATAATTACTTTTCATGTGCCATTAAACATTGGGGGCGCAGACAATACTTATCATCTAATTGAAGAGTCAAAATTAAAATTAATAAAGGATGGCGCAATCATCATCAACGCTGCACGGGGACCCGTGATTGATAATTCTGATCTGATGAAATATATCCAGCTTAGAAGGTTTAAAACTGTCCTCGATGTTTGGGAAAGCGAGCCCAATATAAATGTTGGCTTATTGCAGCTTACTGAATTTGGCACGCCGCATATAGCAGGTTATTCATACGAGGGAAAAGTAAACGGCACAAAAATGATATATGACGCGTTTTGTAATTATCTTGATGCACCCAAAACATGGACGCCTGTTCTGACGTCGGTCGAGAAGAATCTGAAGGTTATTGAAGAAGATTTGCCTTTAGAAAATTCACTTCACACAATTTTCAGCAGCATATATGATATTAAAAATGACGACAAAGATATACGCACGATAGCAAATATCCCAAACAGCAAGCGTAGTTTTCATTTTGATAAATTAAGAAAAAATTATAATCTGAGGAGAGAATTTTCTAACTACAATATAAATCTCATCAAAAAAAATGACGAGTTAGAAAAAGTTTTGAATGCTTTTCGATTTAATGTTATGAGCTAAATGAAACTGCATATAAAAAGCAGACATTTCTTTTTCATCAACAAAATTACCCGCGCCGTTTACAAGTAATAAAAAAAGTTTAAACAATATTAATGAGTCTTGTCTAAAAAGGTCAACAATTCAATTTGAAATAGAAATATAAACCGTTGAAACGGTTTCGTATAATATTAGGTTGTTGTTAACCCACGACTTAAGTCGTGGGTTAATGAGAAAAGATAGAAAATCTAAAACGGTTTCAACCGTTTCTAACCTTTTTAGAGCAGACTCATTAATAAATCTTAAACTCTACCGGTACGACAACCTGCGCTTTTATCTTTTTCCCTTTTTGAACTGCGGGTTTAAACTTTGTATAATAAACCGCTATCTTGGCGGCATCGTCACAGCCATAACCAATACCTTCATCGATATCCGCTTTTGTTACTTCGCCCCATTCATCAACATAAGCTCTAACTTTTACAATACCCTGAATATCTTTATCGCGCGCTGCTTGCGGGTAAACAAGTTTTTTATAAATAACTGCCATTCCGCCGACAGGGCGGGGCAAAACCTCGGCGGTTAAATAATATGCTGGATCATCATCACTGTTTTCTTCCACTATCGACGGTGGAAGCTCCATTTGGTCTATCGGTTTCTTTACTCTCTTCTGCTGCTGCGCCGCAACTTGGGTTGATGTTATTTGCTTTGGTTCTTCTTTTGGAATTTCTTTATCAACGTAAATCGGTGTTTCATCAACTTCAAGTTTGCCGTTTACAAAAAATATATCTCTAACATAAACGCCGCTTGAATCAAAGAGGGAGGTGGGTCCGTTACGTTTTCCGTTTTCGTAGTAAAATTTTGCCTCGCCTGTGCGT
>JAIOIM010000773.1 GCA_019912505.1 Ignavibacteriaceae bacterium | reverse complement strand
ACCTTGTGTTAGTAATAATAATTATTGTTTTATCTCCGGTTTCATTTGAGGGAAAAATATAACATCTCTTATCGAACTTTGATCGGTTAATAACATCACAAGTCTGTCAATACCAATACCTAAGCCTGCTGTGGGAGGCATTCCATACTCAAGGGCGCGTATAAAATCATCATCAATTTGATGAGCCTCTTCGTCACCTTCTTCCCGCAGCCGTAACTGACCTTCAAATCGTTCACGCTGATCGATAGGATCATTTAGCTCCGAAAAAGCGTTGCAAATTTCTCTGCCGGCAACGTAGCCCTCAAATCGTTCGACAAGACCTTCAATAGTTTTATGTTTTTTTGCCAGCGGCGATAGTTCTACCGGATAATCAACTACAAAACATGGCTGGTCGAGTTCTGCTTCTACAGTTGCGCTAAATATCTCATCAATCAGTTTTGATTTTCCTTCAACTTTTTTAAGATCTACGCCATGCTTTTTAGCTGTATCTTTTAGTTCATCATTTGTAGCGGTTAAAATATCAATACCGGTTTTTTCTTTAATTGCTTCAACCATAGAAACGCGCTTCCATGGCGATTTAAATGAAATCGGTTTCCCTTCGTAAATAAAATCGAAAGTTCCGAAAACAGTAGTGCAAATGTGTTGAATCATTCGCTCAACAAAATTCATCATCCATTCGTAATCTTTAAATGGAACATAAAGTTCCATCATCGTAAACTCAGGGTTGTGAGTACGATCCATTCCTTCATTTCTAAAATCCTTTGATATTTCGTAAACGCCGTCAAAACCGCCAACGATTAATCGCTTCAAATAAAGTTCGTCTGCAATTCGGAGGTAAAGGTCAATATCGAGAGTATTGTGATGTGTTATAAATGGACGGGCAGAAGCACCGCCGTACAAAGGCTGAAGAATTGGAGTCTCTACTTCGAGGTATCCATTATCATCGAGAAATTGACGCATCGCCGAAATTATACGGCTTCTTTTTACAAATGTCTCTTTAATTTCCGGGTTCACAATTAAATCGACATAACGCTGGCGGTAGCGTAATTCTTTATCAACAAACTGATCGTGAATTACTTTGTTCCCCTGCTCATCGGTGGTTTCCTTAGCAATGGGGAGCGGGCGTATTGATTTTGAGAGAAGGGTTAGGGATGTTAAGTGGACAGAAGTTTCGCCAGTTTTTGTTTTAAATACAAAACCTTCCGCACCGATAATATCACCGATATCCATAAGTTTAAAAGCATCGTACGAATCGCCGATTTCATCTTTACGAAGATAAACCTGGATTCTTCCTTTCATATCCATAATATGTGCAAAGGAAGCTTTACCCATTCTTCGGATTGCCATTATTCGTCCTGCAATTTTTACAATCCTTTTTTCCTCAGCATCTTCATTAAAGTTCGCTTTTATATTTTCAGAGTCGGAGTTAACTTCAAAAGAGTATGCATAGGGTTCAAAACCTTTGGCTCTCAATTCTCTAAGTTCTTCAAGTCTTCTTTTTATTAATACATTTATAT